>NZ_BAAAUT010000028.1:0-100593 GCF_039534085.1 Planomonospora alba | reverse complement strand
CGGGCGGCGCGGGCGGCGTGTCGAGGGAGGGGGGCGCGCTCGGGGAGGGCGGCGCCTCGTCGGGGAGGGGCTCGGGCTGCGCGACGATCGGCGGCGGGCTCGTCGGGACCGGCACGGGGCCCGGGGCCGGCCGGATGACCGCGGGATCCCCGGACGTCATCAGCACGAGCGCCGTCGCCGTGGCGATCGCGATGACGGCCGCGCTCCCCGCGACGGCCTGCTGCCGCCCGCGGGACGAGCGCCGCGCCCAGCCCGCCGCGGTCCCCAGACCGCCGAGGCAGCCGGAGAGCCCGGCGCCCCCGGCCTTGTCCAGCGCCGTGAGGTATCCGTCCAGGACCGGTCCGGCGATGAGCGGGCCGACGATGACGCGCAGGCCCCGGTCGACGTCGGTCAGCTCCATGAACACCGACCGGCAGTCGGCGCAGCCCTCCATGTGCCGGTCGAGGACCCGGCTCTCCCGCTTGGCCAGGCCGCCCCGGACGTAGGCGCCCAGCTTCGACAGCGTCGGGCGGCAGCCCTTGCGGTGCGCCCCGGTCAGGTGCACCTTCAGGCAGGCCTGGCGGAGCCCTTCCTTCGCCCGGACGAGCAGCTCGGCCACCTCCTGGGCCGGCAGGCCGAGCAGCGGGGCGACCTCGGCGGGGTCGGCCTCCTCCACCTCCAGGTGCCAGAGCAGGAGCTGCCAGCGCTCGGGCAGCGCGAGGAAGGCCCGGGCGACCAGCGAGCGCTCCAGCCCGCTCAGCGCCGGGTCGACGAAGGGCACCGCGAGGTCGGGCGGCCCGCTCTCCGCCCCGGCCGCCGGGCCGCCGGCCTCTCCGCGGCGCTCCCGGTCGCAGGCCGTGCGGCGGACCGCGGTGAGCAGGTGGATGCGGAAGGCCTCCCTGGGGCCCCCGCCCCGCCTGGTCAGGTCGAGGATCCGGGTGAACGTCTCCGCCACGACCTCCTCCGCCTCGGTCGCGCTCCGGACGAGCTGACGGGCCAGGGCCCGGGCCGCGGGCGCGTGCCGCTCGTAGAGACCGCCGTACGCCGCCGCGTTCCCGTCGCGGGTCGCGGCGAGCAGCTCGGCGTCGCCCTGAGACGTTTCAACACTCATTGTGACCTCGCGGTTACCTTAAGCTGTCGCGCCGGTTCATTCCGCAGTAACCGCGATGGCTAAACCCTGGTCCGACCTTTACCTTCCTCCGGGGTCCCGGCCGGGCCTCGCGGAGGGCGACCCGCCGAAGGCGGGGAGACGGGCCGCGAGCGCGCAGGGGGCCGGAGAGGCGGCCCCCGGGGAGACGGGCGCGCGGGACCCGGGAGGCGGGCGGGACGCCGCCGGGTGCGGCCCTAACCTTGTTGCCATGAACGATCGTGAGAACCTGCTGGCCGAGATCAAGAGCAAGGGCGTCGTGCACGGCCGCGTCGTGCTGTCCTCCGGCAAGGAGGCGGACTTCTACGTGGACCTGCGCCGGGTGACCCTTGACGGGAGGGCCGCGCCGCTGGCGGGCCGGGTCATGCTGGATCTCACCGCGGACCTCGACTACGACGCCGTGGGCGGGCTGACCCTGGGCGCCGACCCGGTGGCCGCGGCCATGCTGCACGCGGCGGCGGCCCGGGGCCGCGCGCTCGACGCGTTCGTGGTCCGCAAGGCCGCCAAGGCGCACGGCATGCAGCGCCGCATCGAGGGTCCGGACGTCGCGGGGCGGCGGGTGCTGGTGGTCGAGGACACCTCCACGACCGGAGGGTCTCCGCTGACCGCGGTGGAGGCGCTGCGCGAGGCGGGCGCCGAGGTCGTGGCGGTGGCCACGATCGTGGACCGGGGCGCGGCCCCGGCCATCGCCGAGGCGGGCCTGCCGTACCGCACGGCCTACACGCTCGCGGACCTGGGCCTGGCCTGACGGCAGGCCCTACTCCTCCCGGCTGACGGTGAACTCCTGGCGCTCCCCCGTGCCGCCGGGCTCGCGGGGGGCGCCGTTCACCCGCACGCGGACGGTGGACGCGTCGGTCAGCACGACGTCCACCTTCGCGTCGAAGGACTGCGCCTGCTCGCCGCGGGCCATCTCCCGGTTGAGCAGCACGTCGCCTCCGGCGACCTTCAGGAAGACCGTCGGGCAGCGCTCCGCGACGCACTCGACGAGCACGGTGGGGATCTTCTCGGGCGTGTCGCCGGACGCGCCGGAGGACCCGGCCGCGGGGGCGGACGGGGCGGCCGTCTCCGCCTCCGAGGAGTCGAGCGCGCCGATCAGCGAGCGCGCCCCGAACACGATCAGGGCCAGCACTGCCAGCACCGCGAGTCCGGCGAGAGCCAGGCGGGCGATGCCCATCGGGTCAGACCTGTGGCGTCCCACACACTGGAGGGTAGCGGGAGGCGGGGCCGTCCCACGACCGCCCCGGGTTCCGACGCGCTCGCGGACGGTCACCGCGGGCGGGACGGTGATCCGGATCCGCAGGGTGGCGAAGCTACCGAGCCGGGACGGAAAAAGGAATACTGGCCGTCGGGCCGTGTCCCGCGAGGGTCCCGCCAGGCCCGGCCGATTGCACTTGTCCGTCTCCAGGGAGTTGACACCGATGCCTATCGCGACCCCAGAGGTCTACGCCGAGATGCTCGACCGTGCCAAGGCCGGCGGTTTCGCCTACCCGGCGATCAACGTGACCTCGTCACAGACGCTGAACGCCGCGCTGCGCGGCTTCGCCGAGGCCGAGAGCGACGGCATCATCCAGGTCTCCACGGGCGGCGCCGAGTTCCTGTCCGGCACCACCGTCAAGGACATGGTGACCGGCGCGACGGCGCTGGCCGAGTACGCCCGCGTCGTGGCGGCGAAGTATCCCGTCACGGTCGCGCTCCACACCGACCACTGTCCCAAGGACAAGCTGGACGGCTTCATGCGCCCGCTGATCGACATCTCCCTGGAGCGCGTGGCCAAGGGGCAGGACCCGCTCTTCCAGTCGCACATGTGGGACGGCTCCGCCGTACCGCTGGAGGAGAACCTCGAGATCGCCAAGGAGCTCCTCGACAAGTGCCGGCGCGCCAACGTCATCATGGAGATGGAGATCGGCGTCGTCGGCGGCGAGGAGGACGGCGTCGTCGGTGAGATCAACGAGAAGCTCTACACCACCGCCGAGGACGCCATCGCGACCGCCGAGGCCGTGGGCGTCGGCGAGCAGGGCCGCTACATGCTCGCCGCGACCTTCGGCAACGTGCACGGCGTCTACAAGCCGGGCCACGTCAAGCTCCGCCCGAGCGTGCTGAAGGAGATCCAGGAGGCGGTCGGCGCCAAGTTCGGCAAGGACAAGCCGTTCGACCTGGTCTTCCACGGCGGCTCCGGTTCGCTGCTGGAGGAGATCCACGAGGCGATCTCCTACGGCGTGGTCAAGATGAACATCGACACCGACACGCAGTACGCCTTCACCCGCCCGATCGCCGCGCACATGTTCACCAACTACGACGGCGTGCTCAAGGTGGACGGCGAGGTCGGCAACAAGAAGGCCTACGACCCCCGCTCCTACGGCAAGGCCGCCGAGGCCTCCATGGCGGCGCGCGTCGTCGAGGCGTGCCGGCACCTGAAGTCCGCGGGCACCAAGCTGGGCTGACCCGCGGGAGGCCCACCTGCCCCCGGGCGGTCTTCCCGGGGGCCGATCTTGGCCTGACCGCACCGATCAGGTAGGACTGTCGTACGGCTCTGCGCTCCCCGCACCCCGGGGGGCGCCCTCCCCACCCGGGGAGGCGGCGGCCCGGCGCGGACCGGCGCCGCCCGCCGCGACCAGGCGGACGAGACCTCGAAGAGGAGGGACGGCCCGCCCTCCGCTCACCGAGCGGGAGGACGGGCCAGACGACTGATGGCATCCCACGAGAACCTTCTCGCCGGCCCCCCGCCCACCCTGCTCCCCGACCTGCCCGAGGCCAGGCAGGCGCTGGAGTCCGGAGCCAAGGCGTCCGACGTCGCCGCGAGCTTCCCCGCCCACTCGGCGGCGTGGGCGGCGCTCGCGGACGAGTACTTCACGGCGGGCCACGCGGTGACGTCCTACGCGTTCGCCCGCACCGGCTACCACCGCGGCCTCGACCAGCTGCGCCGCGCCGGGTGGAAGGGCCACGGCCCGATCCCCTGGGAGCACGAACCCAACCGCGGCTTCCTGCGCTGCCTGTTCGCGCTGGCGCGGGCCGCGCAGAGCATCGGGGAGAAGGACGAGGCCGAGCGCTGCCTCACCTTCCTGAAGGACTCCAGCGCCGAGGCCTACGCCGAGCTCGCCGGCCGCTGAAGCGGGTCGTCCGGCGGCCGTCCAGCGGGCCGCCGCCGGGCCGCCCGCCCGGCCGGGAAGGTCACCGGGGCGCCGGGGATCCGCCCTCGGCCCGAGGGGTGATCCCCTTTCCGCCACCTCGTCGGGTATTCTCTCCACGCAAGAGCCCCTGTCGCGATTGCGCCAGGGGTTTTCGTTTTGCGGTAGGAGACTAACGATGCCGGCTGTCGTTCTCTTCGGTGCCCAGTGGGGCGATGAGGGCAAGGGTAAGGCCACCGACCTGCTCGGCGACAAGGTTGACTACGTCGTCAGATACCAGGGTGGCAACAACGCGGGCCACACGGTCGTGATCGGCGACCAGAAGTACGCCCTGCACCTGCTGCCGACCGGCGTGCTGTCGCCGAACGTCGTCCCCGTCATCGGCAACGGCGTCGTCATCGACCCGGGCGTGCTGCTGAGCGAGATCGAGGGTCTTCAGGCCCGCGGCGTCTCCTCCGAGCGGCTGCTGATCTCCGCCAACGCGCACCTGATCATGCCCCACCACAAGGCGCTCGACAAGGTCTCCGAGCGCTACCTCGGCAAGGCCCGGATCGGCACGACCGGCCGGGGCATCGGCCCGGCCTACGGCGACAAGATCTACCGGATGGGCGTGCGGGTCCAGGACCTCCTCGACCCGGGCATCCTGCAGAAGAAGATCGAGGTCGCCCTCGGCGAGAAGAACCAGATCCTCACCAAGATCTACAACCGGCGCTCGCTCGACCCGGCCCGGGTCCTGGAGGAGTACCTCGGCTACGCCGAGCGGCTCAAGCCGTACATCGCCGACACCTCGCTGATCCTGAGCCGGGCGCTGGACGAGGGCAAGGTGGTGCTGCTGGAGGGCGGCCAGGGCAACCTGCTCGACATCGACCACGGCACCTACCCGTTCGTCACCTCCTCCTCGCCCACCTCGGGCGGCGCCTGCGCGGGCGCGGGCATCCCGCCGACCCGCATCAGCCGGGTGATCGGCATCCTGAAGGCATACACCACCCGGGTCGGCTCCGGCCCGTTCCCGACCGAGCTCACCGACGAGATGGGCGACTGGCTGCGCACCACCGGCGGCGAGTACGGCGTGACCACCGGCCGCAACCGCCGCTGCGGCTGGTTCGACGCGGTGATCGCCCGCTACGCCACCCGGATCAACGGCGTCACCGACTTCTTCCTCACCAAGCTGGACGTGCTGTCCGGCCTGGAGAAGATCCCGGTCTGCGTCGCCTACGAGGTGGACGGCGTGCGCCACGACGAGATCCCGATGACGCAGACCGACTTCCACCACGCCAAGCCGGTCTACGAGGAGTTCCCCGGCTGGCAGGAGGACATCACCGGCGCCAAGTCCTTCGACGACCTGCCGCCCAACGCGCAGGCCTACGTCAGGGCCCTGGAGGAGATGAGCGGCGCCCCGATCTCCGCGATCGGCGTCGGGCCCGGCCGCACCGAGACGCTCCAGCTGCGTCCGCTGATCTGACCCCGCCCCGCCCCCGGGTACGGACCCGCCCCGGTGCGGATCCGTACCCGGGCGGGGGAAGGCGCGAAGAAGGCCTCGCGGGGACCCCCATCGGGCGGCGCCGCTCGGTAGTGTCCCCGGTGTGCATGCCGAGATCCACGGTCACCGAGGGGCCCGAGGGCTCCGTCCGGAGAACACGCTGCCCGGGCTCGCCCACGCCCTGGAGCTGGGCGTCGACGCGCTGGAGTTCGACGTCGCGCTGACGGCCGACCGGCGGCTCGTGCTCACCCACGACCTCACCGTCTCCGCCGTGACCAGCGCCGACACCGGTCCGGCCTGGGCGGGCGACCCCCTCTTCCCCTACGTGGGCAGGCCGATCGGCGCGCTCACGCTGGCGCAGCTGCGCACCCTGGAGTGCGGCCTGCGGCTGCCGCGCGACCCCGACGACCGCTTCGTCGCCACCCAGGTCCCGGTGCCCTGCACCCGGATGCCGACGCTGGGCGCCGTGCTGGGCCTGGTGGACGCCTACGGCGCCGACGGGGTGCGGCTGCACGTGGAGCTCAAGTCCGACCCGACCCGGCCGGACCTGACGGCCGATCCACGCGAGTTCACCGAGCTGGTGGTCGCCGAGCTGGACCGGCACGACCGGCTGGGCGGAGCGGCGATCCTCAGCTTCGACTGGCGGATCCTGGCCGTCGCGCGGGAGCTCGCCCCGCAGGCGCGGCGCTACGCCCTGATCGAGCTGGACACCCTGGACCCCGTCTGGCTGAACGGCCTGGACCTCGCGGACTTCGGCGGCGACGTCCCGGCCGCCGCGGTCGCGGCCGGGGGCACCGCGGTCTCGCCGGAGCACGTGATGGTCGACGAGGAGTTCATGCGCCGGGCCGGGGCCGCCGGGCTCCCCGTGGTCCCGTGGACCGTCAACGAGCCCGGCCGGGCGGCGGAGCTGCTCGACCTGGGCGTGGCCGGGATCGTCACCGACTATCCCGACCGGATGCGCGCCCTGTGGGCCGAGCGCGGCCTGCGCCTGCCGGACCCGGCCCGGGTGCGACGCGCCGTCACCGTGTGAGCCACCTCGGGGACCGGCGCGGCACGCCGGGTGGGGCCGCCGGAGACGGGCGGCGCCGGGCGGTCCGGGCCCGGACCGCCTGACGCCGCCGGCCTACCGCCGCATCGACTCCGGCGGGCCGAGGTAGCTCCACCGCAGGCCGCCGGTGTCGACCACCAGTTTCTGGAAGACCACGGTCGGGTCGACCATCCAGATCTTGATGGTGTGCACGCCGGGCTTGCCGATCACGTGGGTGGTGGTCGTGCGGTTCACGTTGTCGGAGGTGTTCCGCTCCCACACCTTGTTGAGGTACGTGTCGTCGGAGCCCTCGGTGGTGTCGACGACCTGCGGCGGGGCGTCGTCCACCGAGATCGCGTACTCCAGGCCCCCGCCCGGGACGGCGTTGTTGCGCGGCGACAGGTAGGCGGTGATGCCCACCTCGCCCGCCGTCGTGAACGTCGCGGTGTACTCCAGGCGCGGGCTCTTCCCGCCCGGGGTCTGCGCCGGCGCGGTGACCGGCCACGGCGTCACGCCGTTCCCGGTACGGCCGATGCCCGGGATGACCTTCCACCCGGCCCGGTCGTTCCGCACGGCCCGGCTGAAGCGGTCGGCCTCGATCGAGATGTGGCCCTGGGCCTCGACCGCGCCCTCGGCCCCGCGGAGGGCGGGGTTGTCCACGACGGCGGTGACGACGACCGTGGTGCCCTCGGAGCCGGTGACCGTGACCGGCACCTCGGTGGTCCCCCTGGGGGCCCTGCGCCAGTCGACGGAGAGCGTCACGCGGACCTGGTCGTCCACCGTGCCGGCGGGCCGGTCGGCCCGCAGCCAGGGCACGCCTGGCCTGACGGTGTAGGTGAAGGGCACCGAGCCGCGGTTGAAGACCTCGACGTACTGCGCCGGCGTCGTCTGGTAGGGGTTGAACTCCGGCAGCACCGGCCTTTCCCCGGCGGACCCGGCGGCCTGGGCGTTCGGCCACCACTTCTCGGAGCCGTCGACGCCCACGCCCATCTCGGCCCTCTGCGGCACCTGGATACGCTTCAGGTGCGGGTAGAGGGCGTCCGGCAGGGCCACGTGGTCCTTCTCCGGCTGCTGCCAGGGGGCGTTGGGACCGTACCGCTCGACGTCGCCGTAGCCGATCTTCGGCTGGAGCTGCCAGTTCTTCCACTTCCCGCCGGCGAGCCCGGTGTTGTAGTAGGCGTTCAGCGCCTGGTCGGTCGCGAACCGCTCCTCGGCGAGGTCGGCGTACGCGTTCGCAGCCGCGCGGCCCTGCTCGGCGTAGTGCAGGTTGGTCCACTGCGCCTCGCGCAGCTCGTACAGGTTGGCCGTGGCCTTGACCTGGTAGTACACGAGCTGGAAGTAGGCGTCGTCCCAGGCGTCCGGGAGCCGGGCGCGGATCTTCTCCGCCTTCTCCGCCAGGCGCCGCCACTCGCCGGTGACCCGGGCCAGCTCCCGGTAGTGGTTCAGGCTGAAGGGCCCCGCCTGGTCGTCGTAGACGACCTGCTCCTCGGTGACGGGGTTCGCGGCCGTGGTCGTGATCCGCCGGTTCAGCAGCTCCGGCTTGCGGCGCGACTGCAGCCGGCCGTACTCGTTCAGGACCTCGGCGACGGCCTCGGCCCGCTCCGGGCCGAAGTTCTGCGCGGCGTAGCGCTCCTCCCACTCGCCGAGGCGCTCCAGCGGCAGCGCGTCCGGGTCCCAGGCGTAGTCCAGGAAGAACTGCGTCGGCAGTTCCTCGTTCTTGAAGTCGCCGACGTTGACCACCCAGAGCCGGTCGATGCCGTACCGGTACGACGTGTGCAGCTGCTCCCAGGTGTTGGCCAGGTTGACGGTGTCGACCCACTTGTAGTTGCGGCCGTCGCCCACGTAGTCGAAGTGGTAGTACAGGCCGTAGCCGCCGCTCCGCTCGGGCAGCGCGGGGTCGGGCAGCTTGCGCATGTTGCCCCAGTTGTCGTCGGCGAAGACGACGGTCACGTCGTCCGGCGGGCGCAGGCCCTGGTCCCAGTAGCGCTGGACCTCCTTGTAGAGGGTCTGCACCTGCGGCACCTCGGTGAGCTCGACGCCGTCGGGCAGCTCCTCCGCCAGGATCCTGCGCTGGGTGGCGATGATGTCCTGCATGAGCTCGATGCCGTCGCCGTCGGGCAGGGAGACGTCGCCGTTGCCCCGCATGCCGAGGGTGACGACGCCCTCGAAGTCCTGCTCGACCATGCGCTCGATGCCGTCGCGCCAGTACTCGGTGATGGCCTCGCGGTTGCGGCGGAAGCTCCACTCGCCGGTCCCGCCGTACGGGTCGCTGCCCGGCGTGGTGACGTCACCCGCGCCGTCGCGTACGGCCGCCTTGGCGTGGCGGTTCCACTCCTCGATGCCGCGCATCATCGGTGCCTCGTGCGAGGTGCCCATGACGATGCCGTACTCCTTGGCGACCTTGTGGTTGTCCGGGTCGTCCTCGGCGAAGGCCCGGCCCCACACGGCCGGCCACAGGTAGTTGGCCCTGAGCCGGAGCATGGTCTCGAAGACCTTGGCGTACAGCTTGCTGTTGAACCCGCCCGGGTGGCCCTCGGCGAGGCCGGGGCCGAAGAACTGCGGTCCCCAGGTGCCGAGGTTCGGGTTCTCGTCGTTGATGAAGACCCCGCGGTACTTCACCGCCGGGGTGCCCTGGCTGTGGCGGCCGGGCTCGACGTAGAGGGCGTCGTGGCGCCGGGCCGGGACGTCGTCCCAGAAGTACCAGGGGGAGACGCCGATCTGCTCGGACACCTCGTAGACACCGAAGATCGTGCCGCGCTGGTCGCTGCCGGCGATGACGAAGGCGTTGCGCACGCCCGGCATCGGGTCGCGGACGACCGTCTGCAGGGAGGTCTCCCACTTGCCCCTGATGCCGGAGACGTCGAGCTTGCCGGCGGTGACGAGCTCGTCGATCAGCGGGCTGCGGCCGACGGTGCCGACGAGCACGACGTCGGCGGCCTTCGGGACGTCGTTCCTGCCGAGGGCGGGCTTGACGCCGGTCACGCGCTCGACGTCGGCCTGCAGGTCCCCGGCGGCGCGCACGACCCCGGCGTGGTCGGCGTCGCTGACCACGATCGGGGCCGCGGCGCCGCGGGCTGCGAGGGGGAAGCGGCCCGGGCCGGGCCGGAACGAGATGAACGACCGCGGATCGGCCCGGCCGCCCGCGCGGGCGGCCGGGCCGGAGCGGTCCGCGGCACCGGCCGGGGCTCCGAGTGCGAGCACCGCGGAGGCGGCCAGGACGGTTGAGAGCACGGATGCGGTGAGGGAGGGACGGCGCCGGCGCGGCGGCCGGCTGCGCGGTCGGAGGGTGAGGGCCATGGGCGTCCTCGGGTGTGGTCCCTCGTCAGGAGGGTGGGGGCGTCTGCTGCTGGAGGGCTGCTGCGGAACGGTGCACCACGCCCGAGCCGAAACATTTCGGAACACAGGCGAAATTTACTGGAACCGTATCCGCACCCTCCGGGACGGTCAAGATCTCAGTATGAAACGTTCACAGCCGCAGTCCGGAGCCTCTCCCCACGCCCCGGCGGCGACGTCCACCGGGCGAAGTCCTCCGCGGGCAGCACAGGATCCCGAAACGTTTCCGCCCTTCACGGGCACGGGAACGGGTCCGCGACGGAGTCGCGGACCCGTTCCCGCCGCCGTCCCGGACGGCCCTACATCCACCCGTTGCGGCGGAAGCCCCGGTAGAGCAGCGTGCAGGCGATCACCATGACGCAGAGCACGACGGGGTAGCCGTAGACCGAGTCGAGCTCCGGCATGTGCTCGAAGTTCATGCCGTAGATCCCGGCGATCATCGTGGGGACCGCCATGATCGCGACCCACGCGGAGATCTTCCGCATGTCCTCGTTGGCCAGGGCGTTGGAGCGGGCGAGCGCCGCCTGCAGCACGGAGTTGCACAGTTCGTTGGACGACTCGACCTGCTCGCACACCCGGGCCAGGTGGTCGACGACGTCGCGGAAGTACTCGCGCATCTCGGAGGGGATCATGCGGCGCTGGGCCAGCGTGGACATCGGCGACTGGAGCGGGGTCACCGCCCGCTTCAGCTCGATCATCTCGCGCTTGAGGTTGTAGATCCGGCTGATGTCCCGGGCGCTGACGTCGGCGAAGACCATGGCCTCCACCTCCTCCAGCTCGACCTGCATCTCGTCGGCCACGTGGAGGTACTTGTCCACGACGTGGTCGGCGATCGCGTGCAGCACGCCGGTGGGGCCGCGGCGGAGCAGCTTCGGCTTGTCCTCCAGCCGCTCGCGCACCTCCGTCAGCGGGCAGTAGCGGCCGTGCCGTACGGTCACCACGAAGTCGGGGCCGACGAACGCCATGATCTCGCCGGTGCCGATGATCTCGCTGGTCGCCGTGAGCTCCGGGTGCTCCAGGTAGGCGACGGTCTTCAGGACCACGAACAGCGAGTCGTCGTAGCGCTCGACCTTGGGCCGCTGGTGAGCCTTGACGGCGTCCTCGACGGCGAGGGGATGGAGGTCGAAGACCTCGGCCAGCCACTCGACCTCGGGGGCGTCGGGCTCGTGCAGGCCGACCCAGACGAAGGCGTCGCCCTTCTCCTTGGTCGCGTTGTGGGCGCGGACGAGCTCCAGGGCGTCGGGGATGCCCAGGGCCTCGATCCGCTCGCCGTCGACGTAGGCGGCGTACTCGACGAGCGAGTCGCTCGGCGGGACGCAGGTGCCGTTCAACCGGTCACGGACGGGGACAGAAGGAGCGTGCGGCGTACGAACCGCACGTACGTGCCGAATTCGGGGAAAAAGGAGCGAGGAACGCATGACATGCCTTTCCCGCCCGACCTAACACAAACAACGCGCGAAACGATGTCACCTCGGTTCAAACGGAAAGCGCGCGGAGCCGGTCGGGCACCGATTGGTGAATGGTCGAGAATGCGCACGGCAACGTGCGCGAGCACGTACTGCTGGGATCGCCAGAGGACATCCCGAACCACCTCCAATCGGTGTGAGGCACGCATAGCCGCCTGAATCTACCACAGACCGGGGGAGCGACTCCCAGCCTACTGCCCTCCCGCGCGGCCGATCATGCGTAACCGGGAGATCCCGCTCACACCCCGCGGGCGCCGCCCCGGGCCGGGCCTGTCCACAGGCTGGGGACGGGCGACGGCGGGCCGGGCCGATAGGCTCTCGCGCGTGCGCGTTCTAGTGATTGGGTCCGGCGGGCGCGAGCATGCCCTCTGCCGGTCGTTGAGAGCAGACCCCCAGGTCGCCGAGGTCCACTGTGCTCCCGGAAACGCGGGCATCGCGCAGGTCGCGACCCTGCACCCGGTGAAGCCGGCCGATCCCGACGCGGTCGCCGCGCTGGCGGTGGAGCTCGGCGCCGACCTGGTCGTCGTCGGCCCCGAGGCGCCGCTGGTCGCCGGGGTCGCCGACGCCGTACGGCAGGCGGGCGTGCCCTGCTTCGGCCCGTCGGCGCAGGCCGCGCGGATCGAGGGCTCCAAGGCCTTCGCCAAGGAGGTCATGGCCGCCGCGGGCGTGCCCACCGCCCGCTCCCGCACCTGCGCCACCCCCGAGGAGGCGGCCGCCGCCCTCGCGGAGTTCGGCGCGCCGTACGTGGTCAAGGACGACGGCCTGGCCGCGGGCAAGGGCGTGGTCGTCACCGAGGACCTCGACGAGGCGCTCCGGCACGCCGCCGCCTGCGGGCGGGTCGTCATCGAGGAGTTCCTCGACGGCCCGGAGGTGTCGCTGTTCGCGCTCTGCGACGGGACCACGGCCGTGCCGCTGATCCCCGCCCAGGACCACAAGCGGGCCTACGACGGGGACGCCGGGCCCAACACCGGCGGCATGGGCGCCTACACGCCGCTGCCGTGGGCCCCGGCCGACCTCGCGGAGCGGGTCATGGCCGAGACGGTCGTCCCGACGGTCGCCGAGCTGGCCCGGCGCGGCACGCCGTACACCGGGGTGCTCTTCGTGGGCCTGGCCCTGACCTCCGGCGGCCCGAAGGTGATCGAGTTCAACGCGCGGTTCGGCGACCCCGAGACCCAGGTCGTGCTCGACCGCCTGCGGACCCCGCTGGGCGGCCTCCTGCTGGCCTGCGCCACCGGGAGGCTGGCGGAGGCCGGGCCGCTCGCCTGGCACGGCGGGGCCGCGGTCACCGTGGTGGTCGCGGCGGAGAACTACCCCGCCGACCCGGTCAGGGGCGACGTGATCGAGGGTCTCGACGAGGAGGTCGAGGGCGCCTACGTGCTCCACGCCGGCACCGCCGCGGACGGCGACGGCCGTGTCGTCTCGGCCGGCGGGCGCGTGCTCAGCGTGGTCGGCACCGGTCCCGACGTCGCCGCGGCCCGGGACGCCGCCTACGAGCTGGTCGGCCGCATCCGGCTGCGCGGCTCCCACCACCGCACCGACATCGCCGCCCAGGCCCTGTAGGGGTCCTCGCCCCTCGCCCGGCGGGGTTCCCCCGGGCGAGGGGCCGCCGGCGGCCTGCTGGCAGACTTGGGCCGTGAAGCACCTGCACTCCGGCAAGGTCCGCGACCTCTACCAGACCGACGACGGCCTGCTGCTGATGGTCGCCTCGGACCGCATCTCCGCCTACGACCACGTCCTGACGCCCGACATCCCGGACAAGGGCACGATCCTCACCCAGATGTCGCTGTGGTGGTTCGAGCAGCTCGCCGACCTCGTGCCCAACCACGTGGTCGGCCCGGGCCCCGACGGGCGGAGCGTGCTGTGCCGGCCGCTGCGCATGGTGCCGGTGGAGTGCGTCGCACGCGGCTACCTGACCGGCTCCGGGCTGATCGACTACCGGCGCGACGGCGAGGTCTCCGGCGTACGGCTCCCGCCCGGCCTGGTGGACGGCTCCCGCCTCCCCGAGCCGGTCTTCACCCCCTCGACCAAGGCGCCCGTCGGCGAGCACGACGAGGCGATCAGCTTCGAGCGGGTGGCGGCCGAGGTCGGCGCCGAGGTGGCCGAGGAGCTCCGCCGGATCACGCTGGCCGTCTACCGGCGCGGCGCGGAGATCGCGCTGGAGCGGGGCATCATCCTGGCCGACACGAAGATCGAGCTGGGCTGGGACGCCGACGGCGTGCTGACGCTCGGCGACGAGGTGCTGACCCCCGACTCCTCCCGCTTCTGGCCGCTCGACCAGTGGGAGCCGGGCCGGGCGCAGCCCTCCTTCGACAAGCAGTACGTCCGCGACTGGCTCACCTCCCCGGCCTCCGGCTGGGACCGCGCCTCCGGCGAGGCCCCGCCGCCGCTCCCCGACGAGGTCGTCGAGCGGACCCGGGCCCGGTACGTGGAGGCCTACGAAAAGCTGACTGGCCGGCCCTTCGCCGGGTAGTGGCCCCCGCGGAGCGCCGGCCGCGCGGGACCTCCGGTCCACGGCACGGCGGGGCTCCGCGACCCGGTCGCTTCCGGAAGTGGCCGGGCCTGGGGTGTCCACCGGCTACTGTTGGGCCGACACTCCGGCTGCCGTCCCCCCGGCGCACGAGTCACACCTCCCCACCTTGCAAGGAGCATGACGCATGGTCCGTTACCGTGTGCGCGGCGGCAACGCGCTGCGTGGAACCGCCTTCATCCAGGGCGCGAAGAACGCCGTGCTGCCGATGATCGGTGCGGCGCTGCTCGCGGCCGAGGGCCGCACGGTGCTGCGCAACGTCCCCATCATCGAGGATGTCCGCCGCGCGGTGGAGCTGGCCGAGGCCATCGGCGCCAAGGTCGAGCTGCACGAGGCCGAGCGCACGCTGGTCATCGACGCCTCCACGTTGAGCAGCCCGGTGCTGCCCGCCCAGATCGCCCGGCGCTTCCGCGGCTCGGTGCTGTTCGTCCCCGCGCTGCTGCACCGCCTCGGCGAGGCCGTGATCGAGGGCGTGGGCGGCTGCAACCTGGGCAGCCGCAACCTCGACTTCCACTACCTCGGCTACAAGCGCCTGGGCGCGACCGTGGTGGAGGAGGACACCGTCATCCGCGTCAAGACGAGCGGGTTCACCGGCGCCAAGCTCTACCTGGACACCCCCTCGCACACCGGCACCGAGAACCTGATCATGGCCGCCGCCCTCGCCCGCGGCACCACCGTGATCGAGAACGCCGCGCTGGAGCCCGAGGTCCTCGACGTCATCGACATGCTGACCCGCATGGGCGCGAAGATCAGCGGCGGCGGCACCGGCTTCATCACCGTGGAGGGCGTGGACAGGCTCGCGGCCGTCGAGCACACCGTGATGCCCGACCGGCTCGACGCGGGCGTGTTCGCCATGGCCGCGGCCGTCACCGGCGGCGAGGTCAACCTGGTCGGCGCCGAGCTGGACCACCTCGGCGTGGTCCGCTACAAGCTGGAGCAGATGGGGGTGGAGTTCGCCGCCCACGGCGCGGTGCTGCACGTGCGCCGGGACCGCCCGCTCCGCCCGATCAACGTGATCACGGACACCTACCCCGGGTTCGCCACCGACCTGCAGTCGCCGATCATGACGGTCGCCTGCCTCGCCGACGGCGCCAGCTACATCCACGAGCGCATCTTCGACGGCCGGTTCGCGCTGGCCAGCGAGCTCAACAAGATGGGCGCGAACATCGAGGTCACCGAGAACCGCGCCGTCGTGCACGGCCCGACCCCGCTGCGGGGCACGCAGGTGACCGCGCACGACCTCCGCTCGGGAATCGCCCTCGTGCTGGCCGGTCTGGTAGCCGAGGGGGAAACGGTCATCGAGTCCGGCTATCTCATCGACCGCGGCCACGCATATCTGGCCGAGCGCATGCAGGCGCTGGGTGCGGACGTCGTTCAGGAGATTTCACCGTCATAATGGATGGGTTTCAACCCCTCTATAACCGTCTTGACCTGTAAGAACAGGAGGAGTCAAGGGTTTAGCGCTCCGGCCTGTCCCAGGACGGACACTGAATCGGGCGTGACATTACGGCCCTGACGCGCGATCGTTCCAAAAGAGAGCCGAAAACAAACGGACGGCATGATGGGAACGAACATTGGTCGAGCGGGCCGAAGAAGCTCCACGAGTGTCACGCACGGGTGCCATGACACCGGATCTCACCATCGGTGTGGTGGGCCCCCACGATCTCGTCGAACGAGTGATGTTGATGGGCCACGCGGCGGCGCCTCTGCCCTGCCGCCTCGTGGCCGCCGCCTACCGGGACGAGCAGGAGGCCCCTGACAAGGTCACCCGCTTGGGCGCGGGGGTCGACGCGTGCCTGTTCGCCAGCCCGGTCCCCTACGACCTGGCCCGGCGCTCCGGTGCGCTGACGATGCCCGCGACGTACGTGCAGCTCGGCGGGGCGGCGCTGATCGCCGCGCTGGGCAGGGCGGTGATGGACGAGCGGATCGACCCGCGCAGGGTCAGTGTGGACGTGTTGAGCCGGGCGGACGTCGAGGAGGCCTACGCCGATCTGGGCCTGGCCGCCGACGGCGTGCACAGCCGCGACGAGCCGGGCGCCACGGGCACGATCGCGGCCTACCACGAGCGCCTCGTCCGGCAGGGCGTCACCACGGGGGCGCTCACCTGCCTGCCGGCCGTCGCCGACCGGCTGCAGGCGGCGGAGGTCCCGGTGGTCCGGGTCCGCCCGACCTCCGCCGCCGTCCGCACGGCGCTGCACACCGCGGCGCTGCTCGGCGCGCACCACCGGCTGGAGGAGTCGCAGCTGACCGTGGTCCTGGTGGAGGTGCCCACGCTCCGCGAGCCGGTACGGCGGGCCGCCCCCCGCCACTGGCGCGACGAGCTGCGCCTGTCGCTCCACCGGCTGCTGGTGCAGGAGGCCAACCGGATCAACGCGACCGTGACGGCCATCGACGACCACAGCTACATGGTCACCGCGACCCGGGGGTCGGTGGCCACGGCCACCGAGGGCTTCCGGGTGCTCCCGTTCGCCGCGCGGGTCCGCGACGAGCTCGGGCTGGCCGTGGAGGTCGGGGTCGGCATGGGCCGGACGACCCACGACGCCGAGGCCCACGCCCGGGCGGCGCTGGCGCGCACCCAGACGGGCAAGCAGGCCCAGGGCTTCGCGGTGGACCGCGAGGGCCGGGCCCTGGTCCCGGCGCCCCGGACGCCTCCGCAGGGCGGGTCGGCCAAGCCGAAGGGCGTGGAGGTGCTGGCCCGGTTGGCGGCCAAGCTGGAGAACGGTGACACCGTGGTGGACGCCGAGGGTGCGGGCAAGATGCTCGGCGTCACCTCCCGTACGGCACGGCGGTTGCTGCGCACGCTGGTGGACGAGGGACTCGCGTGGCCGCTCCCGCCGAACCGGACCCCGCAGCCGGGCCGGCCCCGCCAGCTCTACCGCCTGATCGTGGAGAAACTCGGCAGCCGTTAGGGGATCCCGCTCCGGGCGGCGGCTCCCGGCCGGTCAGGCGCGCGGCCGCAGCCGCCGGAGGGTGTAGCCGCCGCCCGCCGGGTCCAGGTGCCTGGTGGCCTGCTTGAAGAGATACTCGGCCCGCTCGTAGGACAGGCGGCGGCGGCCCGTCTCCGGGCACAGGTCCGCCGGCGCCGGGGTCCGGGCCTGCCCGGGCCGCCGGTGGCTGAGGAAGAGAGGGCCCCGGGTCCGGCCCGCCACCAGGTCGGGGAGGAGGCGGGCGGTCCCCGACCGCCAGCTCACCCAGGAGCCGCCCGCCCGGGCCCGGCGGTCGTCCAGGTCCAGGTCCTCGACGTTCAGGGACAGGACGGCCGTCACGCCGGCCGCGGACTCGTGCAGGAGCCGCCACAGGGTCCGCTCCCGCAGCGGGAGATCGGGGCGGTTCCAGAGCGCCTCCAGCTGTGCCGGGTCGATGCATCCCGCCCGGGTGCGGGTCCCGGCGCGCCGCTCGATTCCCGCGGCGAGGTGGCCCATGGACGCCCAGGCGCCGAACGACCGGACGGCCGACCGGTGCCGGTTCCACGTCGCGGCCGCCGTCCCGTCCCAGGCCGCGGCGAACACCCGGGCCACGTGGCCGGCGGTCAGGGAGGACAGCGGTGTCCGGTCGCCCAGGGCCAGGCGGAGCCGCCGGAGGGTCTGCCCGTACGAGCGGACCGTCCCGGCGTCCAGCTCGCCGCGTTCCAGGAACTCCCGGACGGCCTGCCCGAGTGTGGGCCCCGGCACGGCGGGAGCGGCGATCTCGGCCGCGCGGCGGCGCAGGTGGGCGCGCTCGGCGGCGTTCCCGGTGAGGGACGCGGCCCGTTCGAACTCCAGCCGCGCCTCGTCGAGCCGCCCCAGCCGGGCCAGGAGATCGCCCCGGACGCTCGGCAGCAGGTGGTAGTCCCGCAGTGCGGGATCGCCGGCCAGGGAGTCCGCCAGGGCGAGCCCCGCCTCCGGCCCGTGTGCCATCCCGAGCGCCACGGCCCGGTTGAGCTGCACGACCGGTGTCGGCAGCAACCGGGCCAGCGCCTCGTACAGGGTCGCGATCCGCGCCCAGTCGGTGTCCTCGGCGGTCCGCGCCCGTGCGTGGCACACGGCGATCGCCGCCTGCAGCACGTACGGGCCGGGCGTGCCGCCGATCTCCCGCGCGCGCAGCATCGCGGTGAAGCCGCGGCGGATGAGCAGCCGGTCCCAGCGTCCCCGGTTCTGCTCGTGGAGCAGGACGGGTTCGCCCGAGGGCCCGGTCCGCGCGGCGGACCGGGACGCCTGGATCTCCATGAGCGCGACCAGCCCGTGCACCTCGGCCTCCTCCGGCATCAACCGGGCCAGCAGCCGACCCAGCCGCAGCGCCTCCAGGCAGAGCCCCGGCCGCACCAGGTCGTCCCCGGACGTCGCCGAATACCCCTCGTTGAAGATGAGGTAGACGACCTCGAGCACCGACGACAGCCGCGCGGCCAGTCCGGGGCCGCGGGGCAGTTCGAACGGCACCCGCTCCTCGGCCAGCGTCCGCTTCGCCGCGGCGACGCGCCGGGCGATCCGCGCCTCGCCGACGAGGAACGCGCGGGCGATCTCCCCGGTCGTCAGACCGCCGAGGAGCTTGAGCGTCAGCGCGACCCGCGCCTCGGTCGGCAGCACGGGGTGGCAGGAGACGAACATCAGCCGCAGGAGGTCGTCCTGCTCAGGGTCCTGCTCCGGATCCTGATCGGATCCCTGGCCGGGGCCCTGCCGCTCCAGTCCGCGGGCGAGCTCGCCGTGCTTGTCCCCGAGACGCCGGGCGCGCCGGATGCGATCGACGGCGCGGCGCTTGGCGACGGCCGTCAGCCAGGCACCGGGGTTGTCCGGGACCCCCGACTGCGGCCACTGTTCGAGGGCGGAGACCAGTGCGTCCTGGGCCAGTTCCTCGGCGAGGCCGACGTCGTGCACCATCCGGGTGATCCCGGCGATGATCCTGGCCGACTGGAGCTTCCAGATCGCGTCGATCGTGCGGTGGACGTCCGTCACCGCACGATGACAGCACCGCCCCGGTCCCGCTCGCAAGCCGGGGCGGCGCCGTCCGGCCGGTCAGGGGCCGAAGACCTGCTGGATCACGCTCTCCCCGTCGCCGACGATCCTGCGGAAGCGTCGGGTCAGCTCGATCGCCTCCTCCTTGGAGCGGACCTCGACCAGCGCGAAGCCGGCCACGGCCTCCTTGGCCTCGGCGAACGGCCCGTCGGTGACCGTGATCTCGTCACCGGAGGAGGTGACGCGGACACCGCCCGCCTCCAGGCCGCCGGTGGCCAGCAGGATGCCCGCCGCGGTCAGTTCCTCGACGAATTCGGCCATCTCGGCGTACAGCTTCTCGTCGGGGGTGGTCTCGGACGGCTTGTGCGTCATCAGGTAGCGCATGGGTCTTCCCCTTCTTCGTTCTCTTCGGTTCCCGCCCATGCGTCGGATGGCGCGATGTGACAGGGAACGGCGGCGTTCCCTGTCACATCGCCGATTCGACGCATGGGCGAGAACCGAAGAAGGATCCCGGAAAGGCACCGATCATGACCACCGCCCAGTTCCCCGCCGCCACCCCGGCCACCGCCTCCGCCCCGGCCACCACGCGCGCCCTGCTCACCTGCGCGGTCGCCGCCGCACCCCTGTGGACGGTCGTCTCCCTCGCCCAGGCCGCCACCCGCGAGGGCTTCGACCTGACCCGCCACCCGCTGAGCGCGCTGAGCAACGGCTCCCTGGGCTGGCTGCAGATCGCCAACTTCCTGATCGCCGGCGTCCTGACCGTCGCCGGGGCGAGCGGTCTGCGCCGGGCCATGCGCGGCGCCCCCGGAGGCACGTGGGCGCCGCGGCTGGTCCGGGTCAGCGGCATCGGCATGATCGCCGCGGGAATCCTCGTCATGGACCCGGGCGACGGCTTCCCCGCCGGCACCCCCCACGGGATGCCCGCGGAGCTCACCTGGCACGGCTACGGCCACCTGGCCGCCGGCTCGATCGCCTTCACCGCCCTGATCGCCGCCTGCTACGTCCTGGGCCGCCACTTCGGCCGCGCCGGACACCGCGGCCCGGCCGCCGCCTCCCGGGCCGCGGGCACCGCCCTCCTGGTCGGCAACGGCTGGGCGATGAGCGGCGGCACGGCCGGATCCCTGACCCTGGCCGTCGGCGCCGTCACCGCGATGCTCTGGATCTCCGCGGTCGCCGCCCGGTACCGCCACCGCCTCTGAACCCGCCCCCGCGAGAGGCACGCGACCTGCGGGCGCCCACCGGCGGGTGACGCGGAGGCCCGGAAGGCCCCGAGGACCCCGAGGACCCCGGGGACGAGGTGACGGCCAGGGGCGCCGGGCGGACGATGCCCTCGTCCGTCCGGGATCCGCGAGCGTTCTGTCGCATCCGACCTGTATTGTCATGTGCCATGAGTCCAAACGCTGCTGACAAGCGCACCTCGCTCCTCGTCTGGGGGGCACTGGGGATCGTCTACGTCGTCTGGGGCTCGACCTACCTCGCGATCATGATCGTCATCGAGACGATCCCGCCGCTGCTCAGCGGCGCCATGCGCTTCACCACGGCCGCCCTCGTCCTGACCGCCGTCCTGGCGGCGCTGCGGGGCCGTACGGCCCTGCGGATGACCCTCCGGCAGGCCGGCGGCGCCGCGCTCGTCGGCCTGCTCCTGCTCACCGCGGGCAACGGCATGGTCTCCGTGGCCGAGCAGCACATCTCCAGCGGGCTGGCGGCGCTGCTGGTGGCCTCGACCCCCCTGTGGCTGGTCGTCCTGCGCTTCACCGTGCGGGACCGGCCGGGGCTGCTCACGCTGGCCGGGGTGCTCGTCGGTTTCGGCGGGGTCGCGGTGCTCTCGCTGACCGGCGGGAGCGGCGCCTCGGACGGCACGGGCATCACGATCATCCTGCTCGCGTCCGTCTCGTGGTCGATCGGGTCCTTCATCTCCTCCCGGATCCCGATGCCGCCCAACCCGTTCGCGGCCAGCGCGGTCGAGATGGCCGCGGGCGGCGCCGGGCTGCTGCTGATCGGCCTGGCCGCGGGCGAGCGGCTGGACCCCGCCGTCGTCTCCGGGCGCTCCTGGGGCGCGCTGGCCTACCTGGTGGTGATGGGCTCCCTGGTCGCCTTCACCTCGTACGTGTGGCTGCTGGGCAACGCGCCCATCTCCCTGGTCTCGACCTACGCGTACGTGAACCCGGTCGTGGCGGTCGCGCTGGGCGCGCTGGTGCTGGGAGAGCCGGTGACCGGCTCGATGGCCGTGGCCGGACTGGTGATCGTCGTCGGCGTCGCGCTGGTCGTCTCCACCGAACGGCGCAGGAAGGCCGTGCCCGCCGCGGAGCCGGAGCCGGAGCCGGAACCCTCGGCGGCGTGACCCTCCGGGCCCGCGGCGCACGGCCGCGGGCCCGGACGGGAAGGCCCGGAGAGGACCTCGGCGGCCGTGCCGCCCGAGGGGCCGGGCCCCCTCCCGGGAACCCGGCGGCGATCCGTCTCAGGCGTTCCTGAAGGCCGCGGCGGCGGCCAGGAACGTGTCGTTGGCCTCGGGGGTGCCGATCGAGACGCGCGCCCCCTCGCCCGCGAAGGGCCGCACCGCGACGCCCTCGGCCGCGCACGCCTCCGCGAAGTCCAGCGTGCGCTCGCCCAGCCGGAGCCAGACGAAGTTGGCCTCGGTGGCGGGCACCGTCCAGCCCTGCGCGATGAGCGCCTCGCGGACCCGGGTGCGCTCCTTGACCACGGTCTCGACCCGCTCCAGCAGCTCGTCCTCGGCGGCCAGGGAGGCGACCGCGGCGGCCTGCGCGAGGTGGTTGACCGCGAAGGGCACCATCGTCTTGCGCACCGCGGCCGCCACCGGCTCGCATCCGATCAGATAGCCCACCCGCAGGCCCGCCAGGCCGTACGCCTTGGAGAACGTGCGCAGCACGGCGACGTTCGGCCGGTCGCGGTAGACCGTCAGGCCGTCGGTGACGTCGGCGTCCCGGACGTACTCCCGGTAGGCCTCGTCGAGCACGACCAGCACGTCGTCCGGGACCCGGTCCAGGAACGCCTCCAGCTCGGCCGCGCGCACGACCGTGCCGGTGGGGTTGTTCGGGTTGCAGACGAAGACCGCGCGGGTGGCCGGGGTGATCGCCTCGGCCATGGCCTGCAGGTCGTGGGTCTCGCCGGCCAGCGGCACCCGCACCGAGGTCGCCCCCGCCAGGTCGGCCAGGACCGGGTAGGCCTCGAACGAGCGCCAGGCGTAGAGCACCTCGGCACCCGGCTCGGCGACGGTCTCCAGCAGCTGCTGGACGAGGGTGACGGAGCCGGCGCCGAGCGCGATGTGCTCGGGCGGCACGCCGTACCGCTCGGCGAGCGCCTCGGTCAGCGCGGTCGCCGCGGGGTCGGGATAGCGGTGGATCTCCGTCGCGGCCCGCGCCACCGCCTCGACCACCGAGGGCAGCGGGTCGTAGGGGGATTCGTTGGACGACAGTTTGTAGGACCGGCCGTCGGGGGAGACCACGGCCTTGCCCGGCCTGTAGGCGGGCATCGTGTCCAGGATCGCGCGGAAACGAGGCATGGCCTTACCTTATGAGCAGCGGGCGGATGGGGCATCATCCTGCGAGACTGGAGGGACGAGCATGCCCGACCGGGAGGACGACATGAGCGCCGCACCGCCGTCCGACAGCGAGCTCCGCCCGGAGCCGTCGGTGTGGGACCCCCTGCCCGACTGGGTGTTCCCGCCGCGGCGCGGCTTCACCGCCGACGACCTGGACCGCCTTCCCGGGATCCCCCCTCACACCGAGCTCATCGATGGCAATCTCGTCTTCGTGAGCCCCCAGACCCGCTTCCACACCCGCATGCTCTCCCTCCTCGAGAGGGAACTGAGCAAGGCGGCGCCGGACCACCTCCGGGTGGAGCGGGAGATGACGGTGAAGCTGGGGCGGCGCCAGCGTCCCGAGCCCGACCTCGTGGTGCTCCACGCCCACGCGGCCGCCGACCTGATGCGGACCTTCTACGAGGCGGCCGACGTCCTCCTCGCCGTCGAGGTCGTCTCGGAGGAGTCGGAGGAGCGCGACCGCAAGCGCAAGCCGCTGCTGTACGCGGAGGCGGGCATCCCGTACTTCTGGCGGGTCGAATACGACGGCGGCCACCCCGCGGTGCACGTCCACCATCTCGATCCGGCCGTCAGCGGATACGCCCTCACCGGCGTCCACCGCGATCGGCTGAAGCTCCACCTCCCCTTCGACCTCGACATCGACCTGACGGAGGTCACCAGAGCCTGAGCGGGGCCCTCAGTCCCTGGACCGGAGCATCGGCGGGTGGAGGATCTCCGCAGGGCCGCGCCGGTAGAGCTTGGCGGGGCGGCCGCCGTCGCGGGTGGTGGTCCGGCCGGTGGGGATCAGGAAGCCCTCGGCCTTGGTGACCTTGCGGTGGAAGTTGCGCGGGTCCAGCGGGCGGCCCCAGACGATCTCGTAGACCCGGCGCAGCTCGGCGACGGTGAACTCCGGCGGGCAGAAGGCCGCGCCCAGCGAGCTGTACTCCAGCTTGGAGCGGGCCCGCTCGACCCCGTCCATCACGATGCGCCGGTGGTCGAAGGCCATCGCGGTCAGCGCCGCCACCGGCTGCCAGCTCATGTGCGCCTCCGTCGAGGCGGGCAGGTCGGGCGCGAGACCGAGGTAGGCCACGCTCAGCACCCGCTGGCGGGGGTCGCGGTCGGGATAGCCGTAGGTCTGCAGCTGCTCCAGGTGGACCGGGGCGCCCGGCAGGCCGGCCCGCTCGGCCAGGACCCGGGCCGCGGCGGCCGGCAGGTCCTCGTCGAGCTGGATGAAGCCGCCCGACAGCGCCCAGTGCCCCTCGTAGGGCGGATTGTCGCGGCGCCAGACGAGCGCGCTCAGCGCCTGACCGCGCACCGTGAGCACGACCAGGTCCACGCTGACGGGAATTCGGGGCACCACGCCAGGCACGTTACACCGCTCGGAGATCACCGCGTCACGGATCGACACGTCACGCATCGATGCGGACGTGCAGCGGCTCGGCGGCCGTGCGCCCGTCGGGGGCGGCGACCTCGATCCGCGCCCAGGCGCCGGCGGGCACCTGGGTCCAGTCGAACGGGACCCAGGCGGTCATCATCCGGTCGGGTGTGCCGGGCGGCGGCGAGGACAGGCCGACCCCGGCGATCTCGACGGTCCGGGGCGCGTCCTGCCCCTCCCAGGTGATCGTCACCTTGCCGCCCATCACCAGGTCGTAGCCCCGGATCTCGATGCCGTCGCGGATGTCGCGCCCGGACCGGACCGCGTCCACCGGGATCGGGCGGCCCGCGTCGGCGGCGATCTCCTCGGCCAGGGACGGGGAGCCGCAGGTGAAGAAGTCGCTCCACATGTAGGAGACGACCTTGGAGACGTAGCGGCCGACCTGCGTGACGGCCCGGTCGAGCCGGTCCTTGTCGGTGCGCCCGCGGGTGCCGGTCCGCGAGCCGCACGCCTCGCCGGACGGCTCGAACGCCTCCACGTTGGCCCACAGCTGCACGTCGTGGCCCTGCTCGGCCATCCGGGCCCGGGCCGCGTCCATCTCCCGGTAGTAGTCGCGCGTCGAGCCGTGGTACGCCTCGCCGTTCGTGGTCTCCCCGACCACCGGGCGGAGCCGCTCCTCCACCGGTTCGTCCCGCTCGTCCGGCCAGAACAGCCCGACCTTGCCGGTCCCCCGGCTGTCCTGCGGCGCGATGATCCCGACCCCGGTCCTGGCCATGGCCTCGAAACCGGCCGCCACCTGCGCGGGCGTGGCGCTGAACGCCTTGCCCTTGCGCGCCTCCAGATAGGGGCTGACCAGGACGGGCTTGTCCGGCATCACCTGCTCGACGATGCGGTGCTGGGAGGCGTAGACCTTGAGCGTCGGGTGGTCCCGCTCCGCCGCCTCCGTCCCCTCCGAGGCGCCCGTGTAGACCATGTCCCGCATCTGCAGCTCGAACGGCTGGTAGAACCCGCCGAGCGACGTACGGCCCGCGAAGCGGTCGCCGTAGTCCGTCAGGATGCGCCGGGTGAGGGTGGTGAGCGTGTCGATGCCCCGCTCGGAGGCCCGGGTGGCCTGCGCCGGGTCGCGGGGGGCGAGCGGGAGCGCGGGGAAGACCTTCAGCCGGAACCGGTCGCCGAGGTCGAGCAGCTCGGTCAGGCTGTCCTGCTCCGCCCCGGCGATCAGGATCACGTGGTAGCCGCGGCCCCGGGCGCCGAGGTTCCCGCAGTCGGCGTCGTCACTCCCGTCGTCGGGCGCGACGATCCGGTAGAAGACGGTCTTCCTCGTGACGATCTTCTTCTCCACCTGCGGGCAGCGGAACAGCTTCGGCCCGAACGCCTCGTCGGTCCGGTAGACGAACGTCCAGCTCACCCGGTTGCCGGGGTTCAGGGCCTCCAGGTCGCGCTCGGCCGCCGCCATGCACGGCACGCCGTCCTCCTCGCACGCCTCGTAGCGGGGGTCGACCTCGCCGTCGGAGGTCAGGACGCGGCCGTCCTCGTCGAGCCGGCGGGCCTGCAGGCCCCAGCCGACCCGGATCACGGTGTCGCCGCCGACCTCGTGGATGGCCGACAGCTGCCGGCGCCAGGTGCAGTGGTCGCTCGTCGGCATGAGCCAGTAGCCGGTCACCGCGTACGGCACGCGCATGGCGGTGTCGAACGTTCCGCACGGGTCGGTGAACGCGCTGGACGCGGCCGTCGGGGAGGGGGACGAGGAGGAGGTCGCGGAGGCGACGTGCGCCCCGTCGCCGGCCGCACCGGGGTCACCGGAACGCAGGACCAGCACGACCGCCGCCACCGCCACGAGGATCGCCACGCCGAGGAAAGCCGTGAACCAGCGCACGTTCAGGACACTACCGCTCTCGTGATCAGCCGGGCATAAACCGCCGTCAGGCCTTGACCCCCGCCCACTCCTCCAGCTGGGCGACGAACCGGCGGGCCGAGTTCGGCCAGTGGTGGTTCGCCCGGGCCGCGGCGTACCCGCGGGCGCCCTGGGCATGACGCTCCGCGACGTCGTCGCGGAGCGTCAGCACGGCCTTGGCCACGGCCTTGGGGTCCTGCCAGGGCACGACCATGCCGCTGTTGTAGCGCTCGACCAACTCCACCGCGCGCGGCGACGGAGTCGTGATCACCGGGATGCCGTGGGCCATGTACTCCACGATCTTCGTGGGCATGGAGTGCCGGTAGTTCGGCTCGTCCCGCAGGAGCGACAGGCCGGCCAGCGCCCCGTCGAGCCGCTTGAGCGCCTCGTCGTTCGGCATGAAGTCGCGCCACTCCAGCACGCCCTCGGTCACGGCCTGGTTCAGCGCCGGGCGCGACTGCGGGTCGGCGTAGCCGATCAGCTCGACCGAGACGTGGTACGGCCGGAGCAGCCGGGCCACCTCGATGGCCTCCTTCACGCCCCGTGCCTCCGACAGCCAGCCCAGGTAGACGACCCGGTCGTCGCCCGGCGCGACCACGTCGTCCGGCACCCACGTCTCGTTCGGCACCACCAGGTGCTCCCTGCGGAAGCGGCCGGCGTAGGCCGACTCGGCCAGCAGCAGGTGCAGGTGGCGCTCGGCCGTGCCCTCCAGCAGCCGGGCCAGGAAGCGCACCGGCGGCCGCAGGAAGGCGGGCAGCCAGGGCTTGAGCGAGAGGGTGGCCGGGGTGTCCTCGTGGACGTCCCAGACCACCGGCGGGCGCCCGCGCACCCCGGCGACCGCGAGCAGCAGCTCGGGGTCGTGGATGACGGCCAGATCGACCTGGTCGCGCATGCGCTTGAACACCTTGCGGGCGGCGAACACGGCGGCCAGCCGCCTGCGCTCCGCCGCCCGGGGCAGGTCGATGCCGTTCACCCAGGACCGGGCCATGACCCCCCGGGCGGTGTACGGCGCGGCATACGTGACCTCATGACCGGCGTCCACGAGCGCCCTGATCTGCCGGTGCAGGATACGGGCGTCCTCGGGGTGATGCACCACCGTCATGACGAGCACGTGCACTGCGCGCAGCCCTTCCGTCGCCTAGAGGCGCTCGACGCGTTCACCCTCGGCGAGCACGCCGCGGGTGTCGAGCACGAGCCTGGCGTGGTCCTCGACGATCGACAGGTCGAAGGCGGCGTGCTGCTGGAGCAGCAGCGTGACGTCGGCCTCGGCGACCGCTTTGGCGAGGTTCTCCTCCCGCGGCACCGGGGTGCCGTCCACCTGCCACTGCTTGACGTGCGGGTCGGCGAAGACCAGCTCGGCGCCCAGCTCCAGCAGGCCGCGCGCGACCGGCAGGGCCGGGGTCTCGCGCTCGTCGGCGATGTCGGGCTTGTAGGTGACGCCGAGCAGCAGCACCTTGGAGCCGTTCACCGCCTTCCTGTGGCGGTTGAGCAGCCGCTGCACCCGCGTCACCACGTAGGACGGCATCCGCTCGTTGATCTCCTGGGCCAGCTCCACGAACCGGAACGGGTAGCCCAGCTTGCGCACGGTGTAGGACAGGTAGGACGGGTCGACCGGGATGCAGTGGCCGCCCACGCCCGGTCCGGGCAGGAACTTCTGGAAGCCGAACGGCTTGGTGGCCGCGGCCTCGATGGCCTCCCAGAGGTCGACGCCGAGCTCGTCGCAGAAGATCGCCATCTCGTTGACCAGGGCGATGTTGACGTGCCGGTAGGTGTTCTCCAGGAGCTTGGCCATCTCGGCCTCGCGGGTGCCGCTGACCGGCACGACCTGCTCGATGAACTGCCCGTAGAAGGCGGTGGCGACGTCGCGGCAGGCGTCGGTGTAGCCGCCGACGACCTTCGGCGTGTTGCGCAGGCCGTACTTGGGGTTGCCCGGGTCGATGCGCTCCGGCGAGAAGGCCAGGTGGAAGTCGGAGCCCGCGACGAGGCCGGAGGACTCCAGCAGGGGGCGGGCCACCTCGTCGGTGGTGCCGGGCCACGTGGTGGACTCCAGCACCACCAGGGTGCCCGGGCTCAGGTTCCTGGCGACGGTCGCGGTGGCGCCCTCCACCGCGGACAGGTCGGGGCGGTGGTCCTCGTCCAGGGGCGTGGGAACGCAGATGACGATGGTCCGGCTCTTGGCCAGCACGCTCTCGTCCAGCGTCGCGCGGAAGCCGCCGGCCAGCATGTGCTCCAGGTCGGCGTCGGTCAGGTCGTCGATGTAGGACCGGCCGTCGTTGAGGGCGTCCACCTTGCGGGGGTCGACCTCGTAACCGACGACGTTCAGCCCTGCCGCGGTGGCCTCCTTGGCCAGCGGCATACCGACGTATCCCAGACCGATCACGGCCAGGTCGTAGCCGGTCACTGGGAGACCCTGGGGAGCCGGAAACAACACTTCATGGTCGCAAAGGTTATCTCAACTCGGCACACGCCACGCCTGATGCGATTAAACGCATCGCGAACACCGCGACCGCTCGCTATCCTCATCAGATCATCAACCGCTGATCGAACGATAGAGGTCACGGTAGGTCTCCGCGACCCTGCTCCACGTGCGTTTCGCCGCCACCTCGGCCCGTCCCGCCTCGCCCATCAGGGCCCGCCGCTCCGGGTCGTCCCGCAGTCCGGCCACCGCCTTGGCCAGTTCCTCCGGGTCTCCCGGCGGGACCAGCAGACCGGCGCCCCCGGTGCCCACGAGTTCCGCCAGCGCGGGCAGATCGCTGAGCACGACGGGCTTTCCGAGGGCCATCGCCTCCACGGGTTTCAATGGCGTAACGAGTCGGCAAACCCGCAGGTCCTCACGGGGGCAGACGAAGATGTCGATGGCCGCCTGGGCCTGCAGCGCCTCGTCGGGGCCGACCCGGCCGGGCAGGATCGCGACGTCCTGCAGGCCGAGCTCCTCGACCTGCTCCAGCAGGGCGGGGCGCTCCGCGCCGTCGCCGACGAGCAGCACCTTCACCGGGGTGCCCGCGTCCCGCAGGAGCGCGGCGGCGGCGATCATCGTCCGGAAGCCCTCGTAGGCCACGATGCTCGAGACCGAGCCCATGACGATCTCGTCGTCGGCGATGCCGTACGCGGCGCGGAAGGCGGCCCCGTCGTAGGAGGCGGTCAGCAGCGAGTCGTCCACCGCGTTCGGCGCCAGGTAGATCTTCTCCCGGGGCACCCCGCGCTCGACGATCTCGGCGGCCATGGTCTCGGCCAGGGTGACCACCGCGTCGGCGGAGCGCATGATGAAGGCCTCGCGGTCGCGCTGGAGCACGTGCCGCTGGCTGCCGACCCGCTTGGGGTCGCGCGAGGCCCAGGTCTCCTCCAGGAAGCCCCGCACCTCGTAGACCATCGGCGTGCCGGTCCGCTCGCGCACGGCCAGCGCCACCGAGCCGTTGCGGTGGTCGGTCGCGGCGTGGATCACCTGCGGCCGGAGCGTCCTGACCAGCTCGGTCACCTCGCCGGCGCCGCGGATCATCCGGCCCCGGCTCTCGAACGGCACCTCTCCGCTGGGCAGCAGCCGGTGGTAGGGGATGCCGTCGATCTCCTCGTACGGCGTGGCGTCGGCGTGGCCCTGCATCATCGGCCAGCCCCAGCTGGTGACGACGTGCGGGTCCAGGCCCGCCGCCTTCTGCGCCGTGACGATCCGGTGCGTGCGCACGGTGTAGCCGGCCTGCGTGTACGGCAGGGCGTTGGTCACGCAGTGCAGCACCCGGCCCTCGACCCGCTCGCCCACGATCACCTTGGACTTGGGCGGGATCGGGTTGGGCTGGATGGCGGCCAGCTCGCCCGCGTAGTAGGCGGCCCTGCGCTTGATGAAGGGGTACTTCGTGTGGCCTTCGAGCACCGCGACGGCCTCGGTCATCCGGCCGGCGTCGAAGTGCTCCTTCGCCTCGTTCCAGGGGCCCTTGACCATGCGCATGCCGAGCTTGCGCACCGCGACCCTGGCGCGGCGCGCCATGGGCCAGGCGACCCGGCCCACGACGGGGCGCAGGCTGGGCGGGAGCGTCTCCGCGGCCGCCTGCGCGACGCGGACGGGATCGGTCTTGACCTTGGTCGCGACGACCCGGGAGACGATGATCGGATGCTGCGCGAACCCCTTGAGAAGGCCGCGGAGACCGGCACGCGCCGACTTCGCGGAAACCTTTCGGGACTCCGGCGGACTGGCGTCAGGTACCACGGTCGTGACCGTACCATAGGCAACGTTTGCCCCACTCCCACATGAAAGGCGAGGTCAATGCGGGACTCCGCCCCTTCGCAGGCGACGCCGGCCCCTGAGAATCCCCTCGTCCTGCACGTGCTCGGCGCCCGGCCGAACTTCGTCAAGGCCGCCCCGGTGGTGCGCGGCCTGGCCGAGCTGGGGGTGCGCCAGGGCATCGTCCACACCGGCCAGCACTACGACGCGCTGATGTCGGACGTGTTCTTCGCCGACCTGGGGCTGCCCGAGCCGATCGCCAACCTGGGCGTCGGCTCCGGCTCGCACGCCCGCCAGACCGCGGCCCTGCTGACCGGCCTGGAGGAGGTCGTGCTGGAGCACGGCCCCGCGCTGGTCGTCGTCTACGGCGACGTGAACTCGACCCTCGCCGCGATCCTGGTCTGCGCCAAGCTCCACATCCCGACCGCGCACGTCGAGGCGGGGCTGCGCTCCTTCGACCGCGGCATGCCGGAGGAGGTCAACCGGGTCGTCACCGACGCCCTGTCCGACATCCTCTTCGCCACCTCGCCGGACGCCCTGTCCCACCTGGCGAACGAGGGCGTGGACCCGGCCCGGGTGCACCTCGTCGGCAACCCGATGATCGACAGTCTCTTCTCCGCGCTGGACCGCCTCGACCCGGCGCCGCTCCGCGACCGCCTGGGCCTGCCCGGCCGGTACGGCGTGGCCACCCTGCACCGGCCCGCCAACGTCGACGACCCGGCCGCCGCGCAGGAGCTGGTCGACGCGGTGATCCAGGTGAGCGAGCGGCTGCCGGTCGTGGTCCCCGTCCACCCGCGGGGACGCGCGCGCCTGGCCGAGGCCGGGCTGGTGACCGGCGGCAACCTCACGATCATCGACCCGCTGGGCTACGTGGACTTCCTCTCCCTGGTCCGGGGTGCGTCCCTGGTCGTCACCGACTCCGGCGGCGTGCAGGAGGAGACGACCATGCTCGGCGTGCCCTGCCTGACCGTCCGGCCCAACACCGAGCGGCCGGTCACCGTCACCCACGGCACCAACCGCCTGGTCACCCCGGCCCTGCTCCCGGCCGCCGCCGACAAGGCCCTGGCCGACGGGGCGGCGACCCCCTCCGGCGAGCTGCCCCCGCTCTGGGACGGCAAGGCCGGTCCGCGGATCGCCCGGGTGATCGCCTCCTGGCTGGAGGGGGAGAACCTGTCCCCGGCATCGCAGGCCGTACCGCCTAAATCCGCTTAAAACCACCATTCAGGTACGGCGCAGGCCGTACCCTGGCACGACCCGGACGAAGGCGACCCCCATGAGCTCCACCTCCCCCATGAGCGACGAGACCCCCGACGAGGTTCCCGGCGAGCCGAGGTTCCAGCGGCTGGGACCGGTCAACTGGCTGCCCGAGGAGCGCAAGGTCATCGAGCGCTTCGAGGAGCGCGTGCGGGACCTGGAGCGGCGCCTGGCCATCGCGGAGGCCCGCGCGGACTACGCCCAGTGGAAGCTGGAGTCGACCAAGGTCCAGCGGCCCTACCGGGTGGCCGAGGCGCTCACCGGTGCCAAGGGGCCGGGGGTCGTCCGGCTGCCGGGCAAGCTCCGCATGGCGCTCAAGCCCCGCAAGGGGCCCACCGCGCCGCGCCCGGTCGCCGAGGTGGTGGCCGAACTCGACGGCCGGGGGCCGTCGGTGGACGTGCCGCAGGTGAAGTGGCCGGACGGGCCGGTCGTGCGCCCGGACCTGAAGGTCGCGGTCATCCTGGACGACTTCTCCCGGATGGCCTTCAAATACGAGTGGGACCAGATCGAGTTCGGTCTGCGCGACTGGCCGGAGATCTTCGCGGCCAGGCGGCCGGACCTGCTCTTCGTGGAGTCGGCCTGGCACGGCAACCAGGGGCGCTGGCGCTACCAGATGACCGGGACGAACGCCCCCAAGCCGGAGCTGCGGGCGCTCGTCGACTGGTGCCGCGAGGAAGGGATCCCGACGGTCTTCTGGAACAAGGAGGACCCGCCGAACTTCGACTTCTTCATCGACACGGCCAAGCTGTTCGACTACGTCTTCACGTGCGACGGCGACATGGTGCCGAAATATCGCGAGATCCTGGGACACGACCGGATCGACGTGCTGCAGTTCGCGGCGCAGCCCCGGGTGCACAACCCCGTCCAGGACAGGCAGGGCCGCATCCACGACGTCGTCTTCGCCGGCATGTACTTCCGGGACAAGCACCCCGAGCGCCGCGAGCAGATGGAGACCGTGCTCGACCCGATCCGCGAGCTGGGCCTGCACATCTTCGCCCGCAACGGCACGGTGGACGAGAAGTACGCCTGGCCGGAGAAGTACGTCCCGCACATCGTGGGCGAGCTGCCGTACGACCGGATGCTGGCCGCGTACAAGATGTACAAGGTCTTCCTCAACGTGAACTCGGTGCTCGACTCGCCGACCATGTGCGCGCGCCGCGTCTTCGAGCTGTCGGCCTGCTCCACCCCGGTGGTGTCCGGCTGGTCCCGGGCCATCGAGGAGACCTTCGGTGAGCTGGTCCCGATCGCCCGCGACCAGCTGGAGTCCTACAACAAGGTCCTCCACCTGCTCAACAGCCCCGAGCTGCGCGCCCGCCAGGGCCACCTGGCCATGCGCGAGGTCTACGACAAGCACCTGTTCTCGCACCGCGTGGACCAGATCCTGCGCTTCCTCGGCCGGCCCGTCGAGCCGCGGACCCGCTCCGTCTCCGTGGTGCTGCCGACCAACCGCGCCGCCCAGATCGAGCACGCCATCTCCTCGGTGGCCAAGCAGGTCCACCGGCCGCTCCAGCTGGTGATGGTCCTGCACGGCCTCGACATCGACCCCGTCGTCGTCGCCGACAAGGCCCGCATGGCCGGGATCACCGACGTCGTGGTGCTGGCCGCCGACCCGTCGATGTCGCTGGGCGCCTGCATGAACATGGGCATCGACGCCGCCGAGGGCGAGCTGATCGCCAAGATGGACGACGACAACCTGTACGGCGAGCACTACCTGTCGGACCTGGTGCGCGCCTTCGACTACTCCGACGCCGAACTGGTGGGCAAGGGCGCGCACTACGCCTACTTCGAGTCCACCAACACCACGATGCTGCGCATGCCGGGCCTGGAGCACCGCTACGCCTGGCTGGTGCAGGGCGGCACCTTCCTCGGCAAGGCCGACATGTTCCGCCACTACCGCTTCGAGGACGTCACCCGGGGCGAGGACACGCGGTTGGTCAAGCGGCTGAAGGAGGACCGGGTCAAGATCTACTCGGCCGACCGGTTCAACTTCGTCTACTGGCGCAGCGGCGACCCCGCCATGCACACCTGGCAGCCCGACGACCACAAGCTCACCCGGGGCGCCCAGTTCTCCTTCGTCGGCCGCCCGGACGACCACGTCATGATCTGACCCGTACGGCAGGCGGGTCCCGTGCTCCCGCGCCGGGCCCGGGTGGCGGGAAGGAGCGCACGGTCGCCCGCCGCAGGGAGCCCTGCCGGGAGCGGGCAGGGCCGCTCTGCGGGTCGCCCGCTCGTCTCTCGGCAGGGATGCCCGGCCTGACGCCGGAGGACTGCGGTGATGCGGTTTCCACGTGCCGGTTCACCAAAAGCACCGACACGGTCGGTGTTCAACATGTGACAATCTGTGTCATGCCGTCCCCCCGACACGACTCCCTCATCCAGTTGTTCCGCGACCGCCCCCAACTGGTGGTGGAGGTCCTGCGCGACCTGCTGGGATGCGACCTGCCCGCCACGCCGCTGGTCCGGCTGGAGAACACCACCTTCAACACCCGGCCCTCCGATGACATCGAGGCCGACCTGGTCGTCGCCCTGGGACCGCCGTCCGCTCCCGCGCACGCCGTCATCGTCGAGATCCAGCAGGACCGCTCCAAGGACCCCCGGCAGCTCGCCCGCTACGCCGCCGCGCTGTGGCTGCTGCTGAAGTGCGACGTCACCGTTCTGGTCGTCTGTCCCGACGCCCGCACCGCCGGGCACTACGCGCGGCCGATCGACTCGGGCCTGACCGGTTACCGGCTGCAGGCCCAGGTGCTGGGGCCGGACGCCATCCCCGCGATCACCGATCCGCAGCAGGCCGCCGCCCGGCCCGAGTTGGCGGCCATGGCGGTCATGGTCCACGGCGGTGATCGCAAGGTCGTCGAGGCGTTCGCCGCGGCTCTGGCGGAACTGCCCGACGATCACGCTCCGAAGTACTATGAATACGCCTACAGCATGTCCGCGCCCGAGATCCGGCGCCTCCTGGAGGAGATCATGACGTCCACCACCTGGCCGGTCTACAGCCCCTTCGCGCGTGAGCACTACAGCCGCGGCCTGGAAGAAGGCCGGGCAGAGGGGAAGGCCGAAGGGAAGGCCGAGGGAAAGGCCGAAGGCAGGGCGGAGGAGGCGGCCCGGCTGGTGCTGCTGGTGCTGACCGCCCGCGGCCTGGACGTGCCGGACGAGGCCCGTGCCCGGATCACCGCGTGCACCGACCTGGCCCGGCTGGAGTCCTGGGCGGCCCGCGCGGCGACCGCCCGGACCGTGCACGACCTGTTCGACGGAGCCGACGAGGCGGACCGCTGACGAATGCCCGGTCGCCCGTAATGGGAGACACAGGCGAGTCCGCCGAAGGAGTGGCGCGGTGCCCACCGCCGACCTGAGCGCAGCCGCACCCGAGGTGCTGGACGTGCCAGACAAGCGCATCGGCGCGGCCGGCACGGCGCTCTGCATGACCGGCCTGGTGGCCGGCACCACCGTCCTGCTCCCGGCGCGCGAGCGGGTGCAGGGCGCCGAGCACCCCGGCACGCGGAGGACCCGGCGCCGGCTCGCCCGCTAGGCGGGGGAGCGGTGAGTCCCCCACCGCGGGAAACGCACGGGCTCGCGGCTCAGACGGCCTTGAGGAAGCCGCCGTCGACGGCGAACTCCGCGCCGGTCGTGCCGGCCGAGCGCGGGGAGGCCAGCAGGGCGACCATGTCGGCGATCTCCTGCGGGTCCACGAGACGGCCGATAGTCAGGTTCATCATCTCGGGCGCCACGTTCCGCAGCACGCTCTCGCGGTCCGTGCCCGCCTGCCCGGCGATGACGTCGGCCGCGCCGCCCTCCTCGGTCCACCACGCGGTGAGGACCGGGCCCGGCGAGACCGTGTTCACCCGGATGCCCTGCGGGCCGAACTCCTCCGACAGCGCCTTGGTGAGGGTGTTCATCCCGGCCTTGGCCGCGTTGTAGTCGACGTTCATCGGGGCGGGCTGACGGGCGGAGCCCGAGGAGACGTTGACGATCGCCCCGCCACCCCGCTGGAGCATCACCGGGACGGCGGCCCGGACCGCGCGGACGGCCGAGAAGAGGTTGAACTCGAACATCTCCCGCCAGTCGGCGTCGGTGGGGGCCATGAACCCGAACCGCGGCAGGGTCACCCCGGGCGGCGGGCCCCCGGCGTTGTTCACCAGGGTGTCCAGCCCGCCGAACTCCTCCACCGCGCGCTCCACGACCCGGCCGGGGGCCTCCGGGTCCATCAGGTCGACCGGGACGTGCACCAGGTTCGTTCCGGCCAGCGCGTCCAGCTCGGCGCTGCTCTTGCGGGAGGCCGCCACCACGCGGGCGCCCTCCGCGAGGAAGGTGCGCACGACGGCCAGCCCGATGCCCTTGGAGGCTCCGGTGACGACGGCGACACGGCCGGACAACTGCAGATCCATGAGAACTCCTTCGCCAGATGACACGGCCCGATCCGTGGGCCGCATCCCGAAGGTATGGCGATCACCGGCTCCGCCTCCGGCGGTGGGCGGACGCACAACTCCAGCGGATTCCGGACATGGATGGCGGCCCTCGGCCACTGCTCATCCTCCGCTTCCCCGCCTCTGGTCCTTCCCCTCCGGCCCCGCTCGACGAGAGGTTCAGCCGGTGCCGGAGCACGCATCGCAGCCGGAGAGCGGGGATGTGACCTCGCGCGGAGGCACGCCCGGAAACGGCGCGACCGGAAATGGGGATGCGGTCCCCGGGCCGAGCCGGAGAGAATCCCTCCTCGTGAACGTGGCGATCGAGGAGCCGGAGCGGCTCGGACGGACCGAACTCCCTGACGGGCGGATGCTGGGCTGGGCGGAGTGGGGACCCCAGGACGGCACACCGGTGCTGCTCTGCCCGGGAGCGGCCACGAGCCGTCGGCTGGGCTTCGGGGCGGAGACCATCAGCGATCTGGGCGTCCGCCTCATCTCGGTGGACCGGCCCGGGCTCGGTGCCTCCGACCCCATGCCGGGCCGGACGCTGAACGACTGGGCGCACGACGTCCGCCATCTCGCCGAAGCACGCGGGCTGGAAAGACCGGCGGTCGTCGGCTACTCGCAGGGGGCGCCCTTCGCCCTGGCGTGCGCGGCAGCGGGCGTCGCGAACGGTGCCGCGATCGTCTCCGGCACGGACGAGCTGGCCGCACCGGAATTCGCCGACGCCCTGATCCCCCAGGTCCGGGGGATGGTGGAGGCCGTGGTGGACGACCCCGCCGCCGCGGAGGCGTCGTTCGCCGGGTTCGGCGACCCCGAGACCATGTGGGAGATCGCCGTCGCGGGCAGCTCCGACGCCGACCGGGAGGTCTACCTCCAGCCGCCGTTCGAGCGCGCCTACCGCCGGGCGATGGCCGAGGCGTTCTCCCAGGGACCCGCCGGGTACGCCCGCGACACGGTCCTCGCCACGGGCCGCTGGCCGTTCGACCCCGCCGGCATCACCGTCCCGGTCGACCTCTGGTACGGCTCGCAGGACGCCAGCCCGGTCCACTCACCGGACTTCGGCGCCACACTCGCCGGGCGCATCCCCACCGCCCGGCACCACGTCGTACCCGACGCCGGCGCCTCCCTGCTCTGGACCCACGCCGAGCGGATCCTCCGCTCACTGCTGCACCGCACCACCGGCGGCTGAGCGCACCCTCGCCAACCGCGCACCACCGGCCCCCTTCGTCCGCCTGCCGCCCCCACCCCGGCGGAAGCGATGCCGCTTCCGCCCCCCGGCGGGACCCCGGTGAGAGGGACCGTCGTCCTCGGTGCGACATGGCGGGCTCCCCCGGTCCGACCGTGTCACCGTCCCCACCGGACACCCGGTGTCCCGGCAGGGCACCCTGCGGCGGCCGGCCGTGCGCTCCTTCCCGCCAGGATGGCCGCAAGGCGGCGGCGGGCAACCCTGAACCGGACCGGAACGGATCGCTTCAGCGGCGGCGAGACCGCTGGGCGGCCGGAAAGGAAGCGACTACGGCCCGCATGAGTACGGCCGTGCCAGGGGTGCACGGAGGCGGGCCGGTGCGCAGGCCGGCGTGAAAGGGCCCGCAACCCCGCGCGCCCGGCGGACGCCGGAGGCGAAGACCCACCAGAGAGCGACTGCGACGGCCGGCCGGAGCACCGGCCCGCCGCAGTGCCTGCGGCGACCCGCCACCGAAGTTCGCAACCCGCCACCGGGAAGAACCCGGAAGGAAGGCGGCCGGTCGCCCGCCACCCGCACCCTCCGCCCCGGGCCGGGCAAGGGACCCGTCCCGCGCGCAAGGAAGCGGCCGGTCGCCCGCCACCCGCACCCTCGGCCCCGGGCAAGGGACCCGTCCCGGGCACGAGGCGTCCCGTGCACGAGGACCCGTTCCGGGCCGTGGCCCGGCCGCGCACGAGGACCCGGCCGGGCCGCGGAGCGTCAGACGACGGGGTCGGCCTCCTTCGGGGGGATCGGGGTGCCGTTGGCGGCCGGAGTGACGCCGCCCGCGCCGGCGGGGCCGCCGGCCAGCAGGGTGCGGGCGAGGCCCAAGCCAGTGCCGCCGAGGGTCAGGGCCTTGGCGAGCATCTCCTCGATGCCCTGCGCTCCGTTCAGCACGACCATGTGGTCCACGTTGCCGAATGCCTTCGAACCGGCCTCGACGATCTTCGGCCAGTTCTCGGCGAGCTGCTGGGCGATGACCGCCTCCTGGTTCTCGGCGAGGGCCTCGGAACGGGCGCGGATCGCCTCGGCCTCGGCCAGGCCCTTCGCCCTGGCCGCCTCCGCCTCCGCGAGACCCCGGGCCTTGGCCGCCTCGGCCTCGGCCAGGCCGCGTGCCTTCGCGGCCTCCGCCTCGCCGAGACCGGTCGCCTTGGTCGCCGAGGCCGCGGCCTCACCGCGCAGCCGTACGGCCTCCGCCTCGGCCGCGGCGGTCTGCTTGACCTGGGAGGCCTGCGCGGCGGCGCGGAGCTCGGTCTCCCTGGCCTCCGCCTCGGCCTGCGCGATGCGGGCGTCGCGCTCGGCCTGGGAGAGCGTCACGGTCTCGTAGGCCTTCGCGTCGGCGGGCTTGCGGACCTGCGCCTGGAGCCGCTGCTCGGCCAGGGCGGCCTCCAGCTCGGCGGCCCGGGTCTCCTGGACCACGACCTCCTGGCGGGCCGATGCCTCCGAGAGCGGTCCGGCCTGGCGGGCCCTGGCCTGGGCCTGGTCGATCTCCGCCTGGTAGGCGGCCTGCTTGATCTGCGCGTCCCGCCAGGCGGCGGCCTTGTTGGCGGCGGCGATCTGCTCGGCCTCGGTGGCCTCCTGGTCGCGCTGGGCCTCGGCGATGCGCGCGGCGGAGGCGATCTTGGCGGCGTGCGGCTTGCCGAGGTTGGTGATGTAGCCGGTCTCGTCGTCGATCTCCTGGATCTGCAGGGAGTCGACGATCAGGCCGAGCTTGATCATCTCGTCGGCGGCCGAGGCCCGGGTCTCGCCGGTCAGCCGCTCGCGGTTGAGGATGAGGTCCTCGACGGTCAGGTTGCCGATGATCGAGCGCAGGTGGCCGGTGAACAGCTCGTGGATCGCGCCGTTCATGGAGTCCTGCTGGTCGAGGAAGCGGCGGGCGGCGTTGGCGATGGAGTGCAGGTCGTCGCCGACCTTGTAGATCACCACACCCCGCACGACGACCGGGATGCCCTGCTGCGTGACGCAGGAGACCTGGAGGTTGGCCGCGCGGCTGTCCAGGCGGAGGCGCCGTGCGGTCTGGAAACCGGGGAGCACGGCGGTGCCCTTACCCGTGACGATCTTGAATCCGAGGCTGTCGGCGAGGTCGCCGCTGCCCCGGGCGCCGAGGCCGGAGATGATCAGAGCCTCGTTGGGCTCGGCCACCCGCCAGACGGCCTTGAACAACAGGATGATGACGAGGAGGGCGACAAGGGCCGCGCCTCCGATGACGAGGTACTCCGTCGGCATCCGTGCCTCCGAGATGAGGGAGAGGGATCGGTCAGGCGAGCGCGCGGGCGACGTAGACGGTCCGCGGCGGGAAGTACTCCACGACGACGACGATCGAGCCGACGGGGATCTCCTCGTCGGGGACGGTGGGATGCGCGTAGAACGCCTCCACGCCCCCGCGGATCGACACCATGACCTCCCCGACCAGGCCCGGGCCGATCCTTCCGGTGACCCTGCCCTGCTTGCCGATCACGCGCAGCTCCCCGTCACGTCGTGGAACAGTGGTGGAACGGACCCCCGGATGCGGACGCTACTCCGTACGGCCCCGTCCGCACCACTGGCCGCGGGACGACAGGGGCGTGGCGGGCCCCGGCCGGTCTCAGGCGGGTCGCCGCAGCCGGGTGAAGGCCCAGTCCATGCGGGGTTCGACCGCCCAGCGGGTGACCCGCCGCACCGGCGGGGTGCACAGCAGCGCGGCGAGCCCGACGCCGGAGGCCGCGACGGCCGCCACCCCGGGCGGGGTCGCGGCCCAGTCGCCGTACAGGTGCTCGGCGGCCTTCACCACGAAGCCGTGCAGCAGGTAGGCGTACATGGTCGCCGCGCCCAGCCCGGAGTACCAGGTCCGCCTCGACGGCGTGACCGCCAGGAAGGCGGCGACCAGCAGCGCGCCGGCGGCCAGCATGCCCAGCCGGATGAGGCTGCCGGTGAGGTCGTCCACCCCGATCGCCTCGTTCGCGTGCCGCCAGCGGATCCACTCGGTCTTCACGTCGTCGTGCAGGACCAGGGCCAGCGCGGCCCCCGCCGCCAGCGTGACCGCCCCGGCGATCCGCGCTCCGCGCCGCCGGAGCAGGGCGAGGTGCTCGGGCCGGAGCATCAGGCCGAGCACGTAGAACGGGAGCAGGCCGAGCGTGCGGTTCATGGACAGCTCGTCGGGGAGCGCGCTGGTCCCCGAGAGCAGCGAGAGCCCCACCGCGACCACCAGCGGCCACCGGAGCTGCTGCCAGACCGGGGTGGACAGCCGCCACAGGAACAGCGACATCAGGAACCAGGTCAGGTAGTACGGGTCGAGGAGGCTGATCTCGAACTTCCCGTACAGGACCAGGCGGGGCAGGGAGTAGGCGACCTCGAACACCGCGTACGGCACGGCGAGCGCGCTGATCAGCTTGCGCGCCTTGCCGGAGGAGAAGGTGAAGTTCCGCGACAGGTAGCCGCTGAGCACGATGAACAGCGGCATGTGGAAGACGTAGACGTAGAAATAGGCCGCGTGCGCGATCCCCACGTCCCGGAGGTCCTCGATCAGGTGGCCGGAGACGACCAGTGCGATCGCCAGGAACTTGGCGTTGTCGAAGAAGGGGTCACGGCCGGTCCGCCCGGGCGGGGCCGTCCGGGCGGGGGTCCCGGCACGGGCAGAGCCCTCCTCCACCGGCCCCGCGAGCGCGCCGCCGCGCCCCTCGGCTCGCCCGCCGCGCCCGCTCACGGGCCCTCCTCCACCGGCCCCGCGAGGACACCGCCGCGTCCGCCGGCTCGCCCGCCGTACTCGTTCACAGGTCCGGGACCCTAGCGGGAGGGCGCGAAATCCCCGGCAACGGCGGATGAAAGGCCGGGGAACTCCCTCAGCCGGCAGCCCCGACAACTGTCACAGTTTTGACACTCATCTCGGTAATTGCACTAATCACCAGATCCGCACACTGCGCCGGAACCGTATCAGTGCTAGTCTCCTGTCCGATATTTCGGAGGCGTATTCATCCCCGAACCGCCGCAAGCCTCCGCACGCCGAGGTTGGGACGAGTGGGCATGGGCTCTGAAAACCGCTCGATTCGGTTCAAGCTCTTCCTGCTGCTGCTCCTGCCCCTGCTCTCCCTCAGCGCCCTGTGGGGCTTCGTGCTCAACCTGACCGTCGGCGAGGGGACCGCCCTGCTCCGGTCGAACTCCCTCTACGAGACGGTCGGCGTCGCCTCCACCGAGCTGGGACGGCAGCTCCAGGCCGAGCGGACCCGCTCCGCCGCGGCGATCAGCTCGCGGGAGCTCACCAGCGGCTTCGGCGAGCAGCGCGGCCGTACCGACCGGGCCTTCGAGGAGTTCGGCGACGCCGCCCGGACCGTCGGCTCGGACGACCCCGAGCTGCGCGCCGCCCTGGACGGCGTGCTCGACCGGCTCGACGCGCTGCCGGAGGTCCGGGCCGGGATCGACTCCGGCCGGTTCACCCGCCTGGAAGCGCTGACGCGCTACAACGACATCCTGGACGCGGTCTTCCTGCTGTACGAGCAGCTGGTCTCCGTCCCCGACCTGAAGCTGTCCCAGCAGTCCATGGCGATGCAGACGATGGGCCACTCCCGCGAGATGCTCGCCCGGGAGGACGCGCTGATCAGCGGCGCGCTGATCGACCGGCGGTTCACCCCCGAGGAGCGCACCGCCTTCGCCGAGTACGCCGCGGCCCGCCAGTTCCTGCAGGCCCGCGGCCTGTCGGGGCTCGACGCCGAGCTCAGCAGGCCGTACCGGGAGGTCTTCACCTCCACCGGCTTCGAGAGGTTCACCACGACGGAGGCGGCCATCGTGTCCGCCGACTCCGGCCTGCCCGCCGAGGCGCTGCAGTGGCAGGCGACCGTCGCTCCGCTGGCCGACCGGCTCGACCGGCTCGGCGTCTCCTCGTCCGAGACCCTGGCCGAGCGGTCCCGGTCGCTGGCCGCCGGCGTCGTCGCCCGGATCGCCCTGGCGGGCGGCGCCGGCCTGGCCGCCGTGGTCGTCTCGATCATCGTCTCGGTCCGCTTCGGCCGCCGCCTGGCGGGCGAGCTGGCCTGGCTCCGCACCGCCGCGCTCGACCTGGCGAACACCCGGCTCCCCCGCCTGGTGGCCCGGCTCCGGCGCGGCGAGGAGGTGGACGTGGCGGCCGAGGCGCCGCCGATCGAGGCCGGCGCCGCGGGCGGCTCGGCGGAGGTCCTGGACGTGGCCCAGGCGTTCGGCGCGGTGCAGCGCACCGCGGTCGAGGCCGCCGTCGGCCAGGCCAACCTGCGCCGCGGCGTCAGCCAGGTCTTCGTCAACCTGGCCCGCCGCAAGCAGGGGCTGCTCCACCGCCAGCTCGCCCTGCTCGACAGCATGCAGCGCCGGGCCACCGACCCCGACGCCCTCGACGACCTGTTCCGGCTGGACCACCTCACCACGCGCATGCGCCGCCACGCCGAGAGCCTGGTCATCCTGTCCGGCGCGGCGCCCGGCCGCGCCTGGCGCAACCCGGTGCCGGTGGTCGACGTCGTGCGGGCCGCGATCGCCGAGGTGGAGGACTACAAGCGGGTCACCGTGACGCCGCTGCCCGACGCCCTGTTCGACGGCGCCGCGGTCGCCGACATCACTCACCTGATCGCCGAGCTCATCGAGAACGCCACGCTCTACTCCCCGCCGCAGACCACGGTCACCGTCCGCGGCGACGTGGTGGCCAACGGGTTCGCCGTCGAGGTCGAGGACCGGGGCCTGGGCCTGAGCGACCTGGAGTACGACGAGATCAACGCCAGGCTCGCCGACCCGCCGGAGTTCGACCTGGCCGACAGCGACCGGCTGGGCCTGTTCGTGGTGGGCCAGCTCGCCGCCCGGCACGGCATCCAGGTCGTACTGCGCGCCTCGCCGTTCGGCGGCACCACGGCCATCGTGCTGGTCCCCCGCGCGCTGCTCGCCGAGAACCCCTCCCCGCTCTCCGTCACCGTCGAGCGGATCGCGGATCGGCCGGTCGCCGTCGAGCGCATCCCGGAGCGGCCGGACGGCTCCGCGCCGCCCGCGCCCGCCCGCCGGGGCGGCCTGCCGCGCCGTACCAGGACGGTCCCCGCCCGGCGCGTCCCGGACCAGCCCCTGGCCGCGCCGGCGCTCACCGTGGTGCCCGGCCCGCCGGGCGCGGAGGCCGCCGACTCCGGTAATCTGCCGGACCGCGAGATCACGGAGCCCGGTGCCCTGCCGGACCGCGGGACCGCGGAGCCCGGCAGCCGGCCGGACCGCGAGACCACGGGCCCCGGTGCCCTGCCCAGGCGCGTACGGCAGGCGAACCTCGCTCCTCAGCTCCGCAAGGACGCCCCGGCGACCGCGGACGCGGCTCCGGCGGACCCGCCGGGCGGCGGGCGCTCGCCGGAGGAGGCGCGGGCGCTGCTGACCGCCTTCCAGGCGGGCGTGCGGCGCGGGCGCGAGGAGCAGGACGGCCCCGTTGACTTCGCACACCAGACGACAGGCGAGAAGGAGGACAAGTGACCGGGCACAGCGAGGGCATCGGCCGGCATGACGCCGGGGTCACGCGTCCGACGGAGGAGGTCCCATGGCCGGCAAAGTGAACGGCACCGGCGAACTCAACTGGCTCCTCGATGACCTGACCAGCCGGGTCGGTGCGGTACGGCAAGCGGTGATCCTGTCCACCGACGGGCTCGCCGTGGGCTTCTCCACGGGGCTCAGCCGCGAGGACGCCGAGCACCTGTCCGCCGTCGCGGCGGGCTTCCAGAGCCTGGCACGCGGCGCCGGCCGCCACTTCGGCGGCGGGGAGGTCCGCCAGACCATCGTGGAGATGGAGTCGGCCTTCCTGTTCGTCACGGCCGCCGGGCAGGGCACCTGCCTGGCCGTGCTGAGCGACGCCGACGCCGACGTCGGCCACATCGCCTACGAGATGGCGATGCTGGTCAAGCGGGTCGGCCAGCACATCTCGGCGAACCCGCGCCAAGGCCTGTCATGACCCACTGGATGGATGAGGACGCCGGTCCCGTGGTCCGGCCCTACGCGCTCATCGGAGGCCGCACCCGGTCCTCCGGCGACGCGCTGGACCTGGTCGCGATGATCAGCGCGACCGGCGCTCACCCTTCCGGTGGATTCGTCCCCGGACCGGAGCAGGAGCGGATCCTGGCCCTGGTCACCACCCCGACCTCGGTCGCCGACATCGCCTCGGAGCTCGACCTGCCGCTCGGCGTGGTCCGGGTCCTCCTCGGCGACCTGAAAGACCACGGTCTCATCTCGATCGGACGCGCCTCGGCGAGTGAGCGCATTCTCAAGGAAGTGATCAATGGACTTCGAGCCCTCTGACGAACCGGTCGCGCTCAAGATCCTCATCGCGGGCGGCTTCGGTGTGGGCAAGACCACGCTCGTCGGCGCGATCAGCGAGATCCGCCCCCTCCGCACCGAGGAGGTGCTCTCCGACCGCGGCATCGGCATCGACGACACCGACGGCGTGGAGGGCAAGACCACCACCACGGTCGCGATGGACTTCGGCCGCATCACGATCCGGGAGGGACTGGTCGTCTACCTGTTCGGCACGCCCGGCCAGGAGCGCTTCTGGTTCATGTGGGACGAGCTGTCCTACGGTGCCCTGGGCGCGGTCGTGCTGGCCGACACGCGGCGGCTGACCGACTGCTTCCCCTCGATCGACTACTTCGAGCAGCGCGGCACGCCGTTCATCGTGGCCGTCAACTGCTTCGACGACGCCGACCGCTACGACGTCGAGGAGGTCCGCTCGGCCCTCGACCTGGACCCGGACGTGCCCGTCCTCATGTGCGACGTGCGGCGGCGCGCGTCGGCCAAGACGGTGCTGATCACACTGGTGGAGCACTCCCTGCGGGTGCTGACCGCGAGCCAGGCCTGAGCGCGGCGACGGGCCGGCCGTACCGCGTCCCCCTGCGGGGAGTGAGCCCGGTACGGCCGGCCCGTCGGCGTCCGCGGGCGGGACCCGCCGCGGACGCGGCCGCGGGACCGTTCCCGGACGCCGTCCCGGGAACGGTCCGGGGCGGCTAGAGCGCCCGGATGCCGTTGATCACTTCCAGGAGCAGGCTCTGCGCGGGCGAGGTGGCCGCGGGGATCGGCTGGCGCACCAGGATCAGCCCGTGGTCCAGCAGGTCGCCCAGGAGCACCTTGACGACGCCGAGAGGCAGCCCGGCGTCCGAGGCGACCTCCACGATGGGGCGGGCCCTGCCGACCAGGGCGAGCAGGCGCCGGTGCTCCGAGCCGAGGTTGGCGCGGGGGGTCACGGCCGCGCCCGTCGCCACCACCATCGACAGCAGCTCGAAGGACGCCGAGGAGGGCGTCGTCCGCCCGCCCGTCAGGGCGTAGGGCCGCACGACCGGCCCGGCCTCCTCGTCCACCCACTCGACGTCGCTCATTGGCCCGCCGCCCTCGGACCGGTGGCCAGGTGCTGGCCGACGCGGTTGACCAGCCGCGCCATCTCGTAGGCGATCAGGCCGACGTCGGCCGCCCCCGTCGTCATGACGCACAGGCAGCTGCCCTGGCCGGCCGAGGTGACGAACAGGAAGGCGGAGTCCATCTCGACCATCGTCTGCCGTACGGACCCTCCGCCGAACTGCAGGCTCGTCCCCTTGGCCAGGCTCTGGAACCCGGAGGCCACCGCCGCCAGGTGGTCGGCGTCCTCCTTGCTCAGGCCCCGCGACGAGGCCATCATCAGCCCGTCGTTGGACAGGATCAGCGCGTGCGAGACGTCCGCCACGCTCGTGACGAAGTCATCCAGAAGCCAATACAGCTCACCCGGCACGTGGTCAAGCCCCTTCCCCACCGTTGTCTTCGCTCTCCGACCTGCCGCGCCGCCACCCCGACTGGAGCGAGCTCAGCAACGCCCTCGCCTCCTCCGGCGATCTCTCCTCCATCCTGGAAACACTGGTCTCGTCCGGGGTGGCCGCCTCGGGCTCCCCCTGCCGCAGCTGCGGCGTCAGATTGGCCTGGCGCACCCTGCGGGGCAGCCCGCGCCGCTGCGGCGCCCTGCGCCCGTCCAGCGCCGAGTGCGCCCGCGCCGGGACAGCGGCCGCCTCCTCGCCCGCTCCGCCCTCTCCCAGGGCTCCGGCGTGCTCGGTGAGCCCGGCCGGTCCGGTGAGCACGGCGGGCTCCCCGGTCCCGGCGGACTGCGCGGGCACGGCCGTGCCCGCGGCAGCGGCCGGTCCGGCGGCCTGCGGGCCGGGCTCGCCCAGCAGGCTCTCGGGGACCAGCACGACCACCGTGGTCCCGCCGTACGGCGAGGGCCGCAGCGTCACGGCGACGCCGTACCGGGCGGCCAGCAGGCCGACCACCGAGAAGCCCAGCCGGTCGGTCTCCGCCGGGTCGAACTCCGGCGGGCTGGCCAGCCGCACGTTGATCTCGTCGCGCTTCTCCTTGGTGAGACCGAGGCCGCGGTCCTCCACCTCGACGGCGAAGCCCCGCGCCGCCTTCGCGCCCCGGACCGAGACCTCGCCGCCGGGCGGGGAGAAGGCCGTCGCGTTCTCGATGAGCTCGGCGAACAGGTGCATCATGTCCGCCACCGCACTGCCGGACAGGGTGGCGGGCGGCATGGGGTAGATCCGGACCCGGGCGTAGTCCTCGACCTGGGCGGCGGCGCCGCGCAGCACGTCCTCCATGGGGATCGCCGAGCGCCACTTGCGTCCCGCCGCCCCGCCGGACAGGATCACCAGGCCCTCGGCGTGGCGGCGCATGCGGGTGGTCAGGTGGTCGAGGGTGAAGAGCTTCTCCAGCGTCTGCGGGTCCTCGGCCTCCTTCTGCATGCCGTCGAGCAGCTTGAGCTGCCGCTGGAGCAGGCCCTGCTTGCGCCGGGCGAGGTTGCGGAAGGCGTGCGCCACGCCCTCGCGCAGCCTGGCCTGCTCCACGGCCGCGTCCAGGGCGCGGTGCTGGACGCTGTCGAAGGCCGCGGCGACGGCGCGGACCTCGGTGGTGCTGCCTCCCAGCTCCAGCGGGGGCGCCGCCTCCTCGGTGTCCACCCGCTCGCCCCGCCGCAGCTTCTCCATGACGCGGGGGAGCCGCACCTCGGCCAGCTCGGTGGCCGCCCGCCGCAGGCCGGCCAGCTCGCGGGTGAGCCCGCGGCCCACCCGGTAGGAGACGAGCACCGAGACGACGACCGCGGCCAGGCCGAGCACGCCGGCGCCGCCGGCCCGGGCGAAGATCCCCGTCGCCATCGGGATGCTCCGGTCGCCCAGGGCGGCGCTGCTCTTGTTGAGGGCGACCTGGAAGGCGGCGTCCAGCTGCTCGGTGACCGAGCGCCAGTCGACGGCGGAGACGGTGCCGCCGGACAGCAGCCGCTCCTCCATGTCGGTGAAGCGCTCGTGCAGCCGCGAGGCGGTCACCTGGTCGACGGGAGCGCGCAGCTCCTTCTCCAGCTCCGCCAGCCCGTGCTCCATCAGGAAGCCCCGCTTGGCGGAGAGCTGGCCGAACAGGACCAGCTCCGCCCCGGTCATCGGCCGGTCCTGCATGAGCACCGCGGTGCCGAGCGCCCGCTGCCGGTTGAAGAACTCCTTGGCGTAGTTGACCTGGAACAGGGCGCGTGCCCGCTCGTAGAGCTCGGGGGGGACGTCGCTGCCCATGCTGTTGTCGAGCCGGTGCGCAACGTCGGCGACCCGGCCGAACTCCGCGGAGAGCGCGACGAGCCCGATCCGGCCCCGGTCGACCTCGCCCCGCAGTTCGTCGAGCTTCTCGACGCGGGTCATCAGCTCGGCGAAGTGCCCCCTGGCCCGGTCGCTCATGAGCGACTCGGTGGCGTCCGCGACCTCCTCCCCGCGGAGCCGGTCCCGGGCCTGGTCGGCGATGACCCGCTGGGTGGCGAGTCCGCCGCGGTCGGCGCTCGAACGGGTGACGAGGTACTCGGCCGAGAGCAGGTGCTCGCGCTGGAGGGCGATGACGAGGTCGTCGACGGGTTTGCTGACGACCGCGGAGAGCCGGTCGACGTTGACGATGTCGAGGGCGTCGCTCACGGTGAAGAAGGCCCCGGCACCCCACAGGACCACGAGCGAGGCGACGGGAGCCGCCAGAAGCGCCGAGACCTTGAACCGGATGGACCTGCTGGATGCCATGTCACCTCGACGGTTCAGCCCGGGCGCTCCGGAGGGGAGGACCCCACCGGGCGATCTCTAGATCGGCGACGAGGATAGCACTCTCTGTTCCCGATATCTGTGTCCTATTTGTGATAAGTCAGGAAAGAGTCATGGAGTGTGACAAGTCAGCCCAGAACGGCGTGTGATGCGCGTGCGCTCCGAATCCATGTCAATTGGAGCAATCTGCCTGCCAGCACCGCGACCAGCGCGACCTCGGTGACCAGCAGGATCCGCTCCACCAGCCCGATCAGCACCCGGTCCCCCGGCAGCGCCACATAGGTGATCGCCAGCAGGCCGAACCCGCCGGCCAGGGCGAGCCACTCCACCGGCCCGGCGGCGGGCCGCCACCGCTCGTCCCCGGCGAGCCGCCCCGCCATCGAGATCCCCGCCACGGGCATAGCGGCGAACGCGGCGATCGAGACGTAGCGGTGGACCTGCGCCCCGAGGTCCAGGGCCAGCCCCGGCGCGGTGGTCGGCACGACCGCGATGAGCACCAGCGCCGCGCTCCAGACCAGCATCAGCCGCTCGGCCAGGCCCCCCACCGGCGCCCGCACCGCCCGCAACCCCGCGACCAGCGCGAACGACGCGATCCCCAGCGACACCATGGCGAACTCGGTCGCCCCGCCCCGGTCCAGCACGGCGTACTCGCTGACCGTCAGGTCGAGCGGGTCGAGGTAGGGGTCGGGATCGGCCTGCCCGACCACGGCCGCGACGGCCGCGATCAGGATCCCCGCACAGGCGACCAGGGGATAGAGCATCTTCAACCGGAGCATGTCACCAGACTGTCCCCCGGACCCGGCAGGGGGCATCGGGATCGGCCCCTGATCCGACCCTGACGCGCCCCTGAGAACCGGCCGGCCGCCCCCCGAGCAGGCGACCGGCCGGTCTCCGCGGTCGGCCCGCTTCCGGGCGACCCCGTTCGGGAGGCCACCGGCTCCCGGGCGACCTGCGCCGAGGTCGCGCGGGCGTCAGCCGCGCCCGCGGACCTCGGCGTAGCGGGCCCGCACCTCGGGCAGCGGGTCGGCCTCGTGGCGGGCGGCGGAGCCGGTCTCCCACGCGGGCGGCTCGTCGCCCCCGGCGAGCAGCCAGGCGGCCTGCCGCGCCGCCCCGTCGGCGACGTACTCCCCCGGCTCGGGCACGACCACCGGCCGCCCGAAGACCGCCGGGGCGATGCGCCGTACGGCCTGCGACCGGGCCCCGCCCCCGATGAGCAGCACGCGGGCCGGGTCGAGCCCGAGCGCGTCGAAGGCGTCGGCCAGGTGGCAGAGCATGCCCTCGACCGCCGCCCTGGCCAGGTGGGCCGGGGTGGAGGTCTCCAGCGTCAGCCCGTGCAGCGACCCGGTGGCGTCGGGCAGGTTCGGGGTGCGCTCCCCCTCCAGGTACGGCACGCAGACCAGCCCGCCGGCCCCCGGAGGGGCGGACAGGGCCAGCTCGCCCAGCCGGTCCAGGTCCACCCCGAGCAGCCGGGCCGCGGCGTCCAGCACCCGGGCGGCGTTCAGCGTGCACACCAGCGGCAGGAAGCGCCCGGTCGCGTCGGCGAACCCGGCCACCGCCCCGCTCGGGTCGGCGCTGGGGGCGTCCGCCACCGCGAACGCCGTCCCGGAGGTCCCGATCGAGACCACCACGTCGCCCGGGCGCGCGCCCACCCCGAGGGCGGCGGCCATGTTGTCCCCGGTCCCGGGCGCCAGCCGCAGGCCGCCCGGGACCGGGGTCCCCCATTCGGAGGAGAGGCGGGCGTGGTCGACCTCGCCCGCGCCGTCCCGGGGGCCCAGCACCTCGGGGAGCTGCGGGACGGATCCGAAGGCCGCCCGGAGCAGGTCCTCGCGGTAGGACCCGGTCGCCGGGGACCAGTAGCCGGTCCCGGAGGCGTCGCCGCGGTCGGTGACGAGCCCGGCGCCCGCCGCCGCCCCGCCGCGCAGCCGCCACGTCAGCCAGTCGTGCGGCAGGCACACCGACGCGGTACGGCGGGCGTGCTCCGGCTCGTGCTCGGCCAGCCAGCGGAGCTTGGTCACCGTGAACGAGGCGACCGGCACGCTGCCGACCGCCCCGGCCCAGGCGGCGGGGCCGCCCAGCTCGGCCACCAGGTCGGCGGCGGCCTTCGCCGAGCGGGTGTCGTTCCAGAGCAGGGCGTCGCGCACGACGGCTCCGGAGGAGTCCAGGCAGACCATGCCGTGCTGCTGGGCGGCCACGCTCACGGCCGCCACGTCGTCCAGCCCGCCGGCCGCGCGGACGGCCTCGCCGAGCGCCGCCCACCAGGCTTCGGGGTCGACCTCGGTCCCGGCGGGGTGGGCGGCCCGGCCCTCGCGGACCAGGGCGCCCGTCTCCGCGTCCCGGACGACCACCTTGCAGCTCTGGGTGGAGGAGTCCACCCCGGCCACGAGGGTCATCCGCGCACCCCGAGCAGGTGCTCCAAGGCGAGCTGGTTGAGCCGGGTGAAGTGGAAGCCGCGCTCGGCGGCGGCGTCGAGGTCGAAGTCGTCGCGGGCCAGGTCATCGAGGGTCTCGCCGGGGGCGAGCGTCGGCTGCGCCAGCTCGCCGACCCGGCTGGCGGCCAGCGCCTGCTGCACCTCGGGGTCGGCGCGGAAGGCCTTCGCCTTCTCCTTGAGGATGAGGTAGGTGCGCATGTTGGCGGCGGCCGACTCCCACACGTCGGCGGCGTCGTCGGTGCGCAGCGGCTTGTAGTCGAAGTGCCTGGGGCCGTCGTAGCCCTCGTTCTCCAGCAGGTCGACGAGGAAGAACGCGCTCTTGACGTCGCCGTGGCCGAAGATCAGGTCCTGGTCGTACTTGGGACCGTGCTGGCCGTTGAGGTCGATGTGGAAGAGCTTGCCGTGCCAGAGCGCCTGGGCGATGCCGTGCACGAAGTTCAGCCCGGCCATCTGCTCGTGGCCGACCTCGGGGTTGAGGCCCACCCGCTCGGGGTGCTCCAGCTCGTTGATGAAGGCCAGCGCGTGGCCGATGGTCGGCAGCAGGATGTCGCCGCGCGGCTCGTTCGGCTTGGGCTCCAGGGCGAACCGGATGTCGTAGCCCTTGTCGATCACGTAGGAGGTCAGCAGGTCGAGCGCCTCCTTGTAGCGGGCGAGCGCGGCCTTGACGTCCTTGGCGGCGTCGGACTCGGCGCCCTCCCGGCCGCCCCAGCAGACGTAGGTGGTGGCGCCCAGCTCGGCGGCCAGGTCGAGGTTGCGCATCACCTTGCGCAGCGCGTGGCGCCGCACGTCGCGGTCGTTGCTGGTGAAGGCGCCGTCCTTGAAGACGGGGTGGGTGAACAGGTTGGTGGTGGCCATCGGGACCTTCAGGCCGGTCTCGGCCAGCGCGCCCTTGAAGCGCTCGACCGCCTTGTCCCGGTCGGGCTCCACGGCGAGCAGGTCGTCGTCGTGGAAGGTCACGCCGTAGGCGCCGAGCTCGGCGAGCTTGTGCACGGTCTCGACGGGGTCGAGGGCGGGGCGGGTGGCGTCGCCGAACGGGTCGCGGGCCGACCATCCGACCGTCCACAGGCCGAAGGTGAAGCGGTCCTGCGGGGTGGGCGTGTAGGCGTTCATGGGCCGGTCCTCCGATTTAATCCATTTAATGGACTTAATATGCGTCCTGGAAGTGGGATCGTCAAGAGGTGGGGTGTCCATGACGCAGGCCGTACGCCATGACTCGATGCGCGCCCGCAACCTCGGCGTCGTCCTCGCCGAGGTGCGGCGGAGCGGGCCGGTCACCCGCGCCGCGCTGGCGGAGATCACCGGGCTGACCAAGACCACCGTCTCCAAGCTGGTCGCCGACCTGCTGGAGGCGGGCATGGTCGCCGAGACCGGCGCCGCCTCCCGCGGCGAGCGCGGCCGCCCGGGCACCGCACTCGCGCTGAGCGGCGAGCGGGTGGCGGCGCTCGGCCTGGAGGTCAACGTCGACTACCTGTCCGCCTGCGTCGTGGACCTCACGCTCTCAGTGCGGCTGCGCCGTACACAGGCTGTGGACAACCGTGCGGCCTCTCCTGTGGAAACCCTCGACAACGTGCGGAGACTCGCCCGCGAGGCTGTGGACGAAGCCCGCTCCCTGGGCCTGGTGATCGCCGGATCCACCCTGGCGGTCCCCGGCCCCGTGGACGACGGCCTGGTGCACAGCGCCCCCAACCTCGGCTGGCGCGACGTGCGCGTCGGCGACCTCCTCGACGACCTGCTGGCCCCGCCCGCTCCTCCCGTCCGCGGCGGTCCCTCCCCGCAGGATCCGGCCGCCACCGCCCCGCCCCCGCTGCTCACCGTGGACAACGAGGCCAACCTCGCCGCGCTCGGCGAGCTGTGGTTCGGCTCAGGCCGCCGCGACTTCCTGCACGTCTCCGGGGAGATCGGCGTCGGCGCCGGCCTGGTCGTGGACGGCGCGCTCTTCCGGGGCGCGCACGGCCTCGCCGGCGAGCTGGGCCACGTGATCGTCTCCCCGGACGGCCCGCCCTGCCGGTGCGGGGGCCGGGGCTGCCTGGAGCAGTACGCCGGGCAGGAGGCGCTGCTGCGCGCCGCCGGCGCCGGGACCGTCGAGGAACTGGTCGGCCGCCTGCGCGGCGGGGACATCGCGGCGCTGGCCGCCTGCGAGCGCGCCGGGCACGCGCTCGGCCTCGCGCTGACCTCGGCCGTCCACCTCTTCGACCCCGGCACGATCGTGCTGGGCGGCGTCTTCGCCCCGCTCTTCCCGTGGATCTCCGGCCCGGTGCGCGAGACCACCGCCGCCCGGCTCACGGCGATCCGCGACGCCGTGCCCGAGCTGGCCGTCTCCCGGCTCGGCGCCGACGCGGCGACGCTCGGCGCGGCCGGGCAGGTGATCCACCGGATCGTCGCCGACCCGGTGGCCCACCTGGCGGCCGGCGGCGCCCCCGCCCCGCGCTGACCGGCCGGACCGGGACCTCCCCTCGGCGAAGCGGCCGGGAGCGGTGTCAGCGGCCCAGCACGGCCGCGCAGATCTCGCCGAGCAGGCGGACCTGCTCGGGGGTGAGCCGGTCGAACAGGCAGCGCCGCACCGCCTCGACGTGGCCGGGCGCCGCGGCTTCGAGCACCTCGAAGCCGGCGTCGGTGAGGACCGCCCAGCTCACCCGCCGGTCCTCCGGGCAGGGCGCGCGCCGCACCCAGCCGCGCTCCTCCAGCCGCGCGACGGCGTGGGAGAGCCGGCTCTGCGAGGAACCGACCGTCGCGGCCAGCTCGCTCATCCGCATCCGGCGCCGCGGCGCCTCCGACAGGCGCACCAGCACCGCGTAGTAGGCGTGCGGCATCCCGGAGTCCCGCTGCAGCTGGCGGTCCAGCTCCTCCTGGACCGCCTGGGACGCCGCCAGGAAGGACCGCCACACCCGCTGCTCGTCGTCGCTCAGCCAGTTCGTCACGCCACCAGTTTAGTTGAACTCTCAAGTTTTGTGGGTTAAAGTACTTGAGAGTTCAAGTTCTCTGCCCCGAGGGGGTCACCATGCCGGTCCAGCGGCTCAACCACGCGGTCCTGTACGTGCGCGACGTCGAGCGCAGCGTCGCCTTCTACCAGGAGGCGCTCGGCTTCCGGGTCGTCATGGGGATGCCGGGCGCGGCGTTCCTGCAGGCCGAGGGGTCGGGCAACGACCACGACCTCGGCCTGTTCCAGATCGGCGCCCAGGCCGGCCCCTCCACCGCCGGGCGCTCGACCGTCGGGCTCTACCACCTCGCCTGGGAGGTGGACACCCTGGAGGAGCTGGAGCGGATCGCGGTCAGGCTCGGCGAGCTCGGCGCCCTGGTGGGGGCCTCCGACCACTCCACCACCAAGGCGCTGTACGCCCAGGACCCCGACGGCCTGGAGTTCGAGGTCTCCTGGCTGGTCCCGGCCGACCTGATCACCGAGGAGACCCTGGCGGGCCGCTCCCGCATCCGGCCCCTCGACCTCGCCCGGGAGAAGGAGCGGTACGGCGCGCACACCCGCGGCGGCCTCGGCGTCTCCACCCCGGCCTGACCGGCCCGGTCCCGGGCCGGAGCGGCCGGGGTCAGGGGGCGCGGCGCGCCCCGCGGGGACCGGCGTCGCGGGCCAGCAGGGCCGCCTGGACGCGGTTGGCGCAGCCGAGCTTGGCCAGGATCCGGCTCACGTAGGTCTTGATGGTCGTCTCGCTCATGCTCAGCCGCTGCCCGATCTCCGCGTTGGACAGGCCCTCGGCCACCAGGTCCAGGACCTCCGCCTCCCGGGGCGCGAGCGCCGCCAGCCGCTCGGCCGCCTCCCTGCGCCGCCGGGCCTGTGCCGGCGTGACCATGCCCAGCACCAGCCGGGTCACCGAGGGGGACAGATAGGCGTCACCGCGGTGCGCGGCCCGGACCGCGGCGATCAGCTCGTCGGGCGTGCAGTTCTTGAGCACGAACCCGGAGGTGCCGCTCTGCAGGGCGCGCAGTACGTTCGGCTCGGCGCCGAAGGCCGTGAGCACCACGGTCCGCAGACCCGGCACCCGGCGGCGCAGCTCCTCGATCGCGCCCAGCCCGTCCAGCACCGGCATGTTGAGGTCGACCAGCGCCACGTCGGCGCGGTACCGGAGCGCCCCCTCCACCGCCGCCCGGCCGTCACCCGCCTCCGCGACGACCTCGATGTCCGGCGCCGACTCCAGCACGGCGCGGATGCCCGCCGTGATCAGCGGCTCGTCGTCGGCGACCAGCACCCTGATCACGCCGGCCGCTCCGGTCACGCCGCCGTCCGCGCCGCCCGCCGTCCCGCCGTCCACCTCAGCCCACCCCCAGCAGCATGCCCGCGGGCAGCACCACGAACATCAGGGCCGCGGTGGCGAGCCCGACGGCGGCCGTGCGGATCCGCCCGGCGGGCGGATCCCCGTCCCCGGCGTCTCCGGCGTCCCCGGCGTCCCCGGCGTCCCCGGCGGGCAGCATCGCGAAGAGCCGGAACCCGCCTCCGGGGAGGGGGCCGTGGTCCAGGAACCCGCCCGCCTCCCGCACCCGCTCGGCCAGCCCGGCCAGGCCGTACCCGCCGGCGGGCCGCTCCCGCCCGCCCGGGCCGCCCGGGCCGCCCGGTGGGAGCCCGGTGCCGTCGTGCGGGATTCCCGGACCGGGACCGGCGACGCCCCGCTCCCCGGAGGAAGGACCTGCGATCCGCTCCCCGGAGGAAGGACCTGCGATCCGCTCCCCGGAGGAAGGACCTGCGACCGGGAGGGGGTCGGCGACGGTGAGCAGCAGCGCGTCCTGCTCCCACCCGACGCCCACCTCGACCGGCCTGCCCGGTGCGTGCCTGGCCGCGTTGGTCAGGCCCTCCTCGACCACCCGGTAGGCCGCCCGCCCCGCCGCCGCCGACAGCCTCCTGACCCGCCCGCTCCGCCGCAGCTCCACCGGCACCCCCGCCGCCCGGAACTCCGCCACCAGCGCGTCGATCGCCTCCACCCCGGGCGGGCGCGCGGCCGCCCCGTCCTCCGTGCGGAGCGCGCCCACCAGCTCGTGCAGCTCGTCCACGGCACCGCGCGCGGCCTCCGCCAGCCGCCGGACGGCCCGCCGCTGCTCCGCCGGGAGCGGCGCCACCTCCAGGGCGGCCGCCTGGACGGTGACCAGGCCGAGCCTGTGGCCGAGCGAGTCGTGCATCTCCCGCGCGATCCGCAGCCGCTCCCGCAGCCGCTCCCGCTGCGCGAGCAGCTCCCGGTTGCCGCGGAGCTCCCGGTTGTGCCGGTCGAGCGCGGCCACCAACCGCTCGTGCTGGGCGAGGTAGCGCCCGGCCAGCAGCGGCAGCGCCACGAACACGAGGTGGACGAGGACGAGGTGGGGGATCTGCCGCGGCTCCACGGCCCGGGGCACCGGCTGTACGGCGAGGCCGCCGAGCGCGACGCCGGCGAGCACGGCCGTGCCCTGCCGGGACAGGACGGAGCGCCCGGCCTGGTAGGAGGCCCACAGCAGCAGGACGTGCACGCCTCCGGTCAGCGCGGCGAGCGCCACCGCGGCCGTGAACGCGGCGAGCGGGGACCGGCGGCGCACCACGACCACGGCCAGCGCGGCCAGGACGTACGCCGGCCCGGCCCACGGCGGGAGACCACCCGGATGCCCGGCCGCCAGGAGGGCGGTGTCGGCCACGACCACCGCGGCGGCGAGGAGATGTCGGCCCATGCCCAGCAGGCTACGTTCCCCGCCCCGCCCGGGTCCCCCGCACGTCCCGGTGTCGACTTTCGTCACCGGGGACGGCGACTTCCGGGGACTGCCCGCGAACGCGCCGGTCCGTAGCGTCGGCCGGGTGATCGACGTACGGAACCTCAGCAAGAGATACGGCGGCACGGTCGCGGTCGACGGGCTGTCCTTCACCGTGCGGCCCGGCCGGGTGACCGGTTTCCTCGGGCCCAACGGCGCCGGCAAGTCCACCACGATGCGGATGATGCTGGACCTCGACCGGCCCAGCGCGGGCCGGGTCCTCATCGGCGGCCGGCGCTACCGGGAGCTGGCCGAGCCGCTGCGCCACGTCGGCGCGCTGCTGGACCCCGGGGCGGTGCACGGCGGCCGCAGCGCCTACCACCACCTGCTCTGGCTGGCGCGCGCCAACCGCATCCCCGCGACGCGGGTGCGCCGGGTCCTGGAGCTGACCGGGCTGGAGGGCGCGGCCGCCAGGCGGGCGGAGGGCTTCTCCCTGGGCATGGCCCAGCGGCTCGGCATCGCCGCGGCGCTGCTCGGCGACCCGCCGGTGCTGCTGTTCGACGAGCCGACCAACGGGCTCGACCCCGAGGGCGTCCTGTGGATCAGGAACCTGATGAGGGACCTGGCCGCGCAGGGCCGTACGGTGCTCGTCTCCAGCCACCTGATGAGCGAGACGGCCCTCACCGCGGAGCACCTGGTGGTGATCGGCCGGGGGCGGCTGCTCGCCGACACCACCGTGCGGGAGTTCGTCGCGGCCCACGCCCGCTCCCGCGTCCGGATCCGCACGCCCGAGCCGGAGCGCATGCGCGACGCGCTGGCCGCGGCGGGCATCCAGGTACGGCAGGCGGCGGACGGCGCGCTGGAGGCCCACGGGACCGAGGCGGCGGAGGTCGGCGAACTGGCCGCGGCCGGCGGCCTGACCGTGCACGAGATCGGCACGGAGTCGGCCTCCCTGGAGGAGGCGTTCCTGCGGCTCACCGGACAGGCCGCGGAGTACCGGGCGGGAGGTGCGTCCCGATGAACGGCATCCCGGTGAACCCGGGAGCGGCGGTGGAGACGGCAGGCGCGGTGCGCGCCGGGACCGGCGCCCCCCGGGCCGGCACCCCGGCGGACGGCACCACCGGCGTCCCGGCGGACACCGCGGCGGCCGGGCCGGACATCCCGGCGGGCACCGCGGCGGGCGGGCCGGGCGTCCTGTCCGCGCTGCGGGCGGCGGGCGCCGCCGAGTGGGTCAAGCTCCGGACCGTGCGGTCGACCTTCTGGCTGCTCCTGGCGGCCTTCGCGCTCAGCGTGGGCCTCGCCTGGCTGGCCGGGTCCGGCTTCCGGAACGGTTTCTCCGACCTGCCCGCCGAGCAGCGGGAGTCCTTCGACCCGCTCTTCGCCGCCTTCTACGGCCTGACCCTCGGTCAGCTCCCCCTGGTGGCCCTCGGGGTGCTCGCGATGGGCGGGGAGTACTCGGCGGGGACGATCCGCCCCTCCCTGGCGGCGGTGCCCCGGCGCGGCGTGTTCTACGGCGCCAAGCTGCTCGCCGAGGCGCCGCTGCTCCTCGGTGCCGCGCTGGTCACCGTCCCGGCCTCGTTCCTCGTCTCGCAGGCGGCGCTCGGCCCGTACGGCGTCTCCTTCGGCGCGGACGGCGCGGTGGAGGCCTCGGCCGGCGCCTGCCTGTACCTGGTGCTGATCGGGCTGTTCGCCACGGGGGTCGCGGCGATGCTGCGCGGCTCGGCCCTCGCGCTCGGGATCCTGCTACCGCTGCTCTTCCTCGGCTCGCAGGGGATCGGCAACGTCCCGGCGCTGAAGCCCGTCGCGCAGTACCTGCCGGACCAGGCGGCCATGGTGGTCATGCACCTGACCGGCCCGCCGGGCGATCCGAGGTTCGGCCGGCCGTACGACGGGTGGACCGGGATGGGCATCCTGCTGCTGTGGACCGCCGCCGCGCTCGCCGGCGGCTACCTGGTGCTCCGGCGCCGCGACGCCTGAACCGGCGGGGCCGGAGCCCGCCGCGACGCCTGAACCGGCGGAGCCGGAGCCTGGTGGCCCTACCGGGTCCAGAGCGTCTCCTGCACGGCCTGGACGAGGGCCATCAGCTCGGGCGAGACGCGCTCGGGCGGCCACGCCAGGCCGTACGTCATGCGCAGGTCGGCGCCGTCCAGCGGGACGAAGCGCACGTCATCGCGGCGGACCGTCCGCACCAGCGGGTCGGGTGCCGCCAGCAGGCCGCTCCCGGCCGCGACCAGGTCCAGCGCGGCCGCGAAGTCGTCGAGGTCCTCCGCGACGACGTGGTGCCGGTGCGGGCCGGGCAGCAGGGCGGCGAGTCTCGCCCACATGCCGCCGGGCGGCCGGTCGCGCGGCAGGAGGAGCCGGTGCCGGTCGAGCCGGTCGAGCCGGAGCCGCGCCGCGCGGGCCAGAGGGTCGTCCGCGGGCACGGCCAGGTGGCCGACCGCCACGTGGAACCGGGCCGCGGTCACCAGGTCGCGCGGGAACGGCGCGCCGATGACCGCCGCGGACACCTCACCCGCGGCCAGCGCCGCCGCCGCGGCCCTCCGCCCCGCCGGGCGGAGTTCGACGCCGACCGGCGGCCTGCGCCGGGCCAGCCTGCGGGCGGCCCGCGCGGCCAGCGCCCCGGCGAGCGGCGCGTAGGCCAGGCGCACCGGGGGCCGCCCCGGCACGGCCAGCCGCGCCGCCTCCTCCGTGAACGCGGCGGCCGCCTCCAGCAGCGCCTCGGCGTACGGCAGCAGCGCCTCGCCCACCGCGGAGAGCCTGACCTCGCGGCTGGTCCGGTCGAACAGCCGCACCCCCAGGGACCGTTCGAGCCGGCCGACGGCCTGGCTCACCGCCGGCTGGGACATGCGCAGCTCGGCCGCGGCGCGCGAGAAGCCGAGATGGCGCGCGACGAACGCGAAGCAGCGCACGTCGCGCAGCACCGGTCCGGAATCCACACGCCAGTATGGTCATCCCGCCCCCGGAGGCCGCCACCGGCCGGTCCCGTGCGTTCCCCGGTCTCCCCGGCGTGCTCGCGCGGGTCCGGAACGGGCTTCGCGGCCGCGCGGCTCAGGCCCGCCGGGCCGCCTCCACCGGGGTGCCCCGCCCCCGGAGCCGCCGGAGCAGCGGTCCGGTCTCTCCCCGGGAGACGGCCACCCCGGCCAGGCAGAGCGCGCCGCCCGCCACGGTCAGCCACCCGGGCACCTCGTCGAGGACGAGCCAGGACATCAGGACCACCAGGGCCGGGACCACGTAGGTCGTGGCGCCCATCTTCCCCGCCGTCGTCCGGGCCAGCGCGTACGCCCACGTGGTGAAGGCCAGGGCGGTCGGGAAGACGCCGAGGTAGACCATGTTCAGTGTGGCGGGCAGCGGGGCCCGGGCGGCCTCGGCCGCCAGCTGCCCCGCGAACGGCAGGCACGCCGCCGTCCCGACCGCGCAGCCGAACGTGGTTACCTGGAGCGCCGAGCCGTGCCGCAGCGCGGGCTTCTGGCAGACGACCCCCGCGGCGTACAGGACGGCCGCCGCCAGGCACAGCAGCACGCCGAGCACGGAGGACCCGTCGTCGCCACCCGACATCGAGACGCCCACCACGACCGCTCCGGCGAACGACACGGCCATGCCGGCCATCAGGCGCGGCGGGAAGCCCTCCCCGAGCAGCAGGCCGCCGAGGAGCGCGATGAGGATCGGGCCGATGTTGACGACCATGGCGGCCGTCCCCGCGTCCACCTCGCGCTCGCCCCAGTTGAGCGCGACCATGTAGAGGCCGAACCAGAGCACGCCGGAGCCCAGGATGCCGGGCCAGGCCGCTCGCGGCGGCCATCCCTCGCGCCGCGCCACCAGGATGGCGGCGAGCACCAGGGTCCCCACCAGCAGCCGTCCCAGTGCCAGCGCGCCCGGTGAGTAGTGCTCGCCCGCGCTGCGGATCCCGACGAAGGCCGAGGCCCACAGCAGGACGGTGACGCCTGCCGCGGCGAGGGCCAGGCGGCCGGCCCGCGGCCCGCCCGTGGTGTTCTGCTCCATACCCGGGACCCTACGGGCCGGACGTTTCGTTCCCCACCGAAATTTCCGGACCTGGAACCCTGCCGCGTCCCCTCGTTCACCGCGGTCACCCGTCCACCGCCTCCCCCCGGGGAGCCGGCGGCGTCTACGGGGTGCCGCCTCCGCCGAAGGCCTTCATCTCCCCGCCGTGGACGGCCAGCGCGTGGATGACGAGGACGTCGACGGCGATGACGATCGCCGACCAGAACGGGTAGGCGGGGAGCCAGGCGAAGTTGACGAGCGCCTGGAGGGAGGCGAGGACGATCCCGACCACCCGCCCCCAGGTCCTGCCCGCCATGACGGCGGCACCCACGAGGAGGACGACCACGCCCATGATCAGGTGCGCCCATCCCCAGGTCGTGTAGTCGACCGGGATCGCCAGGTCGTCGGGGGTGACGAGGTAGAAGTCGGTGTTGAAGACCCCCACCAGGCCCATCAGCGCCTGGGAGCATCCCACGAGCATCATCCCGATGCCGGCGAACATCACCCAGCCGACCCGGCCCGTGGACCGGGGCTCCTCTCCCGGGAGCGCCGTCCGCACCCCGTCCGCCCCCTGACGCGTCCGGGGCGCCGTGTCCGGGATGTGGTCCCGGGAGGCCTGCCGGGTGTGCCCGTGGCGCGGTTCTTCCATGGTCGGCTCCCTCCGCGCGGTCCGGCGCCCCCGGCGTCGCAACCCTCCGGCGGCCGTCCGCGCGCCGTCCGGCGTTCGGCGGGCCGGGTGGCCGCGACGCACGCCCGTCACCGCCCTGTTCCTCCCTCCGTACCCGAAGCCCTCCGCTCCCTTCTCCACATCCCTCGCCAAAGATGCATGAATCAGGCGTGACTCCGGTTTGGCGCCGAGCACCCCCGGCCCGGCGAGGGTCCGCCCGTCCCGGGATCGCCGCTCCGCCGACGCGGGTCACCGGACGGTTCACCGCACCCGGACGTCACATGCCCGCTCAGGCGGAGAAGGGGCCCTCGGTGTAGTCGGCCACGCCGTCGCCGTCCAGGTCGACGAGCGTCTCGTCGATCACGCCGTCGCCGTCCAGGTCGTTGTAGGTCACGTCGGTGCGGCCGTCGCCGTTGGTGTCGTAGTTCTCCTGGTCGGCCACGCCGTCACCGTCGGTGTCGATCCACTCGACGTCGGAGGCGCCGTCGCCGTCGGTGTCGTAGTTCTCCACGTCGCTGTAGCCGTCGCCGTTGGTGTCCGCCCACTGGGCGTCGGTGTAGCCGTCGTTGTTGGTGTCGAAGAAGGTCGCGGTGAAGTCGCTCATTTTGTTCCCTTTATCCCCGTGTTGTGGTGTTCGTCAGGTAAGAGTGGCCGGCGCGCGGTTTTGTTACGGCGAACTCCAAGATTTTTTCCTCCGGGCCGCCGACTCCCGGGAAAAGGGCTCCCCACCGCCCTCGAAGGCGCGGCCCCGCACGGCGGGCCGCACGCGGAGCCCCGCCGCACGCCCTGCCCCGCGACCGGCCGATAAGCACGGTCGATCGATTCCCCCGGCGGCGCGGCCGCGGACAGGCGGCGGTGCCGGAGTCCGGCCGTCGAGCCATAAGCGGCGTCGATGGATCCGGCCGGCGGCCCCCCGGCGCGGGCAGGATGCCGCGCATCCGCACCCCGCCTCGACCCATCGGGAGCACGCATGACCGCCGCACACCCGCAGCCCTTCCCCGCCGCCACGATCCTCGGCTATCCCCGGATCGGGCCCCGCCGGGAGCTGAAGCGGGCGCTGGAGGCCTACTGGGACGGCCGCTCCACCCTCGACGAACTGCGCCGCACCGGCGCCGAGCTGCGCGAACGGACATGGCGGCGGCTGGCCGGGCTCGGCCTCCAGGAACCGCCGTCCAACACCTTCTCCCTCTACGACCAGGTGCTCGACACCGCGCTGCTGCTCGGCGCCGTACCCGACCGCCACCGCGCCGGCACCGACGAGGACACCTGCTTCGCCATGGCCCGCGGCACCGACGGCGTCGCCCCGCTGCGCATGACCAAGTGGTTCGACACGAACTACCACTAGTTCATCAACAAAGGCAACTATTAGCCGGAACGCCGCCAGAGTAGGTAGTGGACCCTGTGATCAGCTTTGTGAGCTGTTAGAACCCCCGCACAGCCAGTCATCCAGGCACCCGAATCTCATGATCGAGATCGCTGAAGCGAACCGATCCGCGAGGAGTTTCACTACAGGGTCAAGGGCGGGGGCGCGTTGCGCCGCCGCCACGGCTCCCGCTCTGCGGGATCCGTCCGGGCATGCGGCCTGGGGGCCGGTCCCGGCCGGACCCGCTCGCGGGGCCGCCCGCCGTACGACCGCCGCGCCGTACCCGACCAACTCGCCACACCGGGGTCCGCACCGCCGCCTCAACAGCTCATGCCTACGAGGGCTTGCCGTTCTCGACAGGCTCAACCAAGTCAGATTCCTCGTTTCCCTCACCCTTGACGGCCTGCTTCCGCCGCTGGCGCTCCGCAACGATCACGGCAACGCAGTAGCTCACACCAGTTGCGAACGTAAGCCCAAAGACATTCGACCAATCGAAGCCTGAGTTCCAAAACCAAAGATCGTTCTTTTGGAGCCACAGCATGACGACGCTTCCCACAAAGCCTCCAACGGCACCCCGTAGAAAGCCTTGAAGGCCCAATCGCCGCAGGGAAGTGGGTTCATCTCGCACGCTGGACTCCTATGACCGCCGAAGGAACTCGATCCCAAGGTGATCGTAATAGCTGGATCCAGACCATGCGGGAAGGAATCGGTCAGACGGTCCACGCCGGGATCGCCCTCACGATCGCCTGAGATGGATGATCTTGGTACGGGGTTGGGGGCGATCGGCGGTCCGGGACTTCGTTCCTCAGCCCCGGCCCATCGAAGATCGAGGTGACGCGAGCAGCAGGCTTTCCGTGCCATCCGCGTGCCAGTACGGACGGGAACCGCGGGGAATCACGGGGAGTCTCGGATACGGCGAGATCGTCTCCGGGCTGGGCCGCAGCAGATCAGCGAGCCGAGCGTCCAAGTCTTTCAAGCTGGTTGTCAGTGGCCGCGGTTGGCCATCTCTTCGATGAGCGCTGGCCGTAACCGATACAGGCGGGGTCCGAGGAGTGGAGGTCTGCACAGCACACCGGCTTCAGGGATTACTCAACGCAGCTCGTCACCCTGCCATCAGATGATCGCGCTCCTGCCTCAGCCGCTGAACCAGGACCGTGCGGCCGGACGGGTGAACCAGAAGACCACTGCGATTCCCAAGGCCAACCCCGGAAGCGCGCCGAGGTAGGGGTTGGGACCACGCAGGAAGAGAAGGCTGAACAAGATCACGATGCCTTCGAGCGTGAACACGGTGATTCGCACCCACCGCTTGCACGAGCCATACCTCGTCGTCAGCCCGGCGAGCAGTCCGAGAGGCACCAGGATTAAAATGCTCGATGGCGGTAGCAACAGATACAACCAGAGCGGAAGGCCGCCTATATCGACGATGAAGCTGATCAACGGTATGAACCCCAGAAGGCCGATCGCTGCTTGAACTCTCGTGAGGAGGCGGGCCGTTCTCACTTCCTGCGGTATCTGCCGGGTCACGTACGCCTCTGCCATTGGTGTCCTTGGGGTAGATGGACCGACTGTCGATCTCAATCGAGCATAGGGGCCCGATGATCAGAGGTCACCCGTCCCGCCTATGAATCGGTTCCGTCGTTTCCGGCAAGGTGGACGCAGGCAGGACACACGTTCTCCACTGTGGGCAGGAACGGCGGCGACCATGAGCCGATCAGCACGGGCCGCACCGCCTTCCCGCACAATCCCTCTCGCTGCCCCGGTGACCACGCATGCCGCACGACCTCACGGCCGGTACCGGACAGGCCGACGCCGTAGGAGCCGTTCCCCTCGCTTGGAGGTTCGACAGCATCAACAAGCAGGTCATCCAGGTGCACATGCCAACGCCGCGCCCCGCCCAGGAACCGGGAGGGCTCGTCGTCGAGTTCGACCAGGGCGAAGGCCCCACCCCGCAGCAGACGCACGATGGTCCCGTGCCGGCCGAGCAGCCAGGAGGCATACGCGCGGGTACGGGCGTGACTGTGCAGGAGTTGGACGATCACCGTGCGGTCCCCCGCCCGTGGTGGTCGCCATCGCGCCCGACGTGCCGCGTCCGGCGAGGGCCGCGCCTTCAGTTGCTCAGTGCGCGCCATCACCGGCCGCCGCCACAGGGTCGGCGAGCACCGACCGCGAAGAGCCCGCGCGCAGCGCCGCGTACCGGAACGCGATCCTCCGAGCGGCCCGGACCGGATCGACCGCCGGATGCCACGCGTAGGTGAAGCGCTGTCGCCGGTCATCCCAGCCGGTGCGCCACCAGTAGCGTTCCCCGTCGCACCAGACGACCAGGCCCACCCAGACCGACACCAGCGCCAAGCCGTAACCGTCGTGAACGTCAGCCGTGATGCCGTGCCGCTCCAGTTCAGTCCGAAGTTCTCCGGCGACGTCGAGCGGAGTCACCGATGCGCAGCCCGAATTGATCGCCAACCGACTCATACACTCGGCCTCCGATTCGTCACGACGTGTAGCGGCTTGACCTGCATGAACAAGTGAACCGAGACGGGCGGGACCTTTGAACTTCGCCGAGGCCCGTTGTGAGGACGTGTTGACGAAACCTGAAACGTCCCAGGAGGGCCTTGAAACGTCCTGGGACGTCTTGTGCACTGGGGGACGTGAACGAACGCCTACGTACGGCGATGCTGCGTCACGGCGTCGCGTTGGAAGATCTGGCCGAGGCGTGCGGAGTCGAGGCCAAGACCGTTGAGCGGTGGGTCAACACCGGCCGGGTTCCGCACCGTCGTCACCGATGGGCAGCGGCCAAGCTGCTCACCGCCGATGAGACCTATCTCTGGCCGGACGTGCTGAAACAGAGCAGCACCCGCAAGGTTGAGGCCAACCGCTCCGAACTGCTGGAGATCTATCCCGACCGGGCGAGCGTGCCGCGCGAGCTGTGGTTGCGCCTCCTCAGCGAGGCTCAGGAGCGCATCGACGTCCTCGTCTTCTCCGGGACGTTCTACGCGCAGACGCAACCGAAGGTGGCCCGCATGCTCGCCGAGGCGGTGGAGCGCGGCGTGACGGTCCGCCTGTGCTTCGGCGATCCCACCTCCCAGGCGGTGGAGATCCGTGACCGAGAGGAGCGGTTGGGCCGCACGCTGGCAGCCAAGATCCGCTCATCCCTCACCTACTACCGGGAACTCACCGACCTTGACGGGTGTGAGGTACGGCTCCACGGGACGACGCTGTACGCCTCCCTGTTCCGCTACGACGACGAGATCCTTGTGAACCCGCACGCCTACGGCGAGCCCGCATCGGCCAACCCGACCTTCCACTTCCGCCGACTCGACGGCGGGACGCTCGCCGATCACTACATGGCATCATTCGACCGCGTGTGGGCTGAGGCCGTGCCGTGGTCCGGTACGGAGATCTGAGGGGAGCCCTGATGGGACGAGTCGAGTACTGGAACGACCCGAGTGCGCCGAAGGCCAACACCCTCGTTCCCGCGTGCGGGACGGTCACCGTTGACGACACCGGCCGCATCCTGCTCCAGCGCAGACGCGACACCGGGCAGTGGGCGCTGCCGATGGGGAAGATGGAGATCGGAGAGACGCCCTCTCAGTGCGCCGTACGGGAGACGCAGGAGGAGACCGGCGTCACCGTCGAGCCGGTCGGGATGCTGGGGATCTACTCCGATCCCGGGCACATCGTCGCCTACACCGATGGGGAGGTCCGCCAGGAGTACGAGGTGATGTTGATCGCCCGTCCGGTCGGAGGTGAGCCCGGAGCCAACGACGAGGCGAGCGACGTCCGATGGGTGGCCCCCGAGGAGCTTCACGCGCTCGACATCCATCCCACCCAATGGCGGCAGCTCAACGACTACCTGAACGGCGCTTATCCCCACATCGATTGAGCCTCTGACGGTGTCACTCCGCGTCTCCCCGTTCCCTGGCGATACGGCGCGCGGTGGCGATGCGCTGGCGGGCGAGTTCGGCCCAGAAGGCCTCCCCGTGCCGGTGGCCGCTCCCGGCGTACCGCCATTCCCCTACCGTGACCGTCTCCGGCCCTTCCGTAGGGTCGGCCAGCCCGAGCGCCTGCCGTGCCTCTTCGGCCCGGTGGTCGGCCCGTACCCGGCGGAGATCGCCGAGGGTGACGGAGTAGCGGCGTGACTTGGTCGAGAAATGCCCACCGTAGCCGAGCGTGTGAGCCCACTTCCGCAGCGGAACGTCCCGGTACTCCGGAAGGTCACCGAGGCTGAAACAGGCGTAGATCATGCGCCGTACGTGCTCGGTCACGTCGAGGCGGGCGACCTCCCACGCCTGCCGGATCGGCCGGTCCACGCCCCCGCCCGACTCCGCTCCCTTGGTCGCGTACTTGGCGATATAGCCCGCCACCCGCTTGTCCGAGACGCCGTCGAGGTCGGCCGAGACGTAGACCGGTTCCACGTCGAGCTGCCTGCCCCAGCGCAGCACGAGCGGGGCGGATTCCTCCGCGTTCTCCGCCTCCCTGCCGGCCAGAGCCGGGGAGGGGACGGGAACGGCGACCTCTCCCGCAGCCTGCCGGATCGCCTGATCCAGCATCGGGACCGTGGCCCAGTCCGGGGGAGGCGATTCCGGCCCGTCCGGACCATCGAGGCGGATCACGGCGTGGAAGTGGACCAGGCCCCGCGCCTGGTATTCGGCGACCTTGGCATACGACAGCCGCAGCCGCCGCCGCAGTTCGGTACGGCTGACGCCGAGCAGCCGGGCGAAGACCGCCGGAAGCCCGAGGGTGAAGCGCCGCCAGAGTTCGCCCGCATGGGCGTTCCACAGCACCGCGCCCGCGTAGTCGTAGCAGTCCGCGCAGAGCGGTTCCCCCACCTGGGGGTCGTCTCGGTCGTGACGCGCCCTGCAGCCTGCCCGGAGCCCGTGCGGACAGACGGGATCGTCCCGCCGAGGACGGCAGGGCAGGACCTTGCCGCTCTTCTCCCGGTGCGCGTGGACCGCGCCGAAGGACGGAGCCGTGAAGGTGGCGAACACGCGGGGATGCGCGCTCACCTCCTCCGGGACGCCCTTGCCGCCCCGCAGGCCGGACAGGATCAGATGGAACGTGTCGTCACGGTAGGTCTGCGAGCAGGAGGGGCAGACCGAGGCCCGCCGGTTGCCGCACGCGGTGAGCAGGAACCCGGTGGGTTCGTCGGCCGTCCGGTAGACGTCCAGGACCTCACCCGTTCCGGCGTCCACGGTCAGCCGTTCACCGTGGAGCCGGATCGGATGAGCGCAACCGCCCGTTGCCCGCACCATCTGTTGCCACCGGGCGAAGTCGGGCATGGCCGCCCGCTGCATGGCGGCCATCAGATCAGGGGACAGGGAAGGGACGTTGCTCACGCGGCATCCCTCCCGTCCTCGCGGGACGGGGATTCGGCACGAGTCGGCCCGTCGGCCAGCTCTATGCCGTGAATGGCAGCGATGCGCCGCCATTTCTCGGGCGACCACCGAGGCGACTCGGCGATCTTGCGCTTGGACCACTCCCGTACAAGCGCGGCATGGGGTACCAGTTCCGGAGGTACCAACAGACTCCTTTCTTCGCAGGGAGCCGCCGCCTGATTCGGAAAAGGGTGCGCGCCATCACCAGACATGCCGACGTTGCATGCCTGTGGCTGTGTTGGCGCTGATCAGCGAGGGAGATGGAGTGTCTTCATGCGACGGTGAACCAGTGAGCGCTGCCAGTTGTGCGGCCTACCGCTGGCCGGGTCCCCCCAGCGGAACGGCTTTCTCTCTTTTTCATGCCCGGTGGCTTTGTGCGCTCGAATCTGTCGCTGCTGGTTTCTCGCTGTCTTCCCGAATGACGAAGGCTTTTCGGTACCTACGTTTCTACCACCGACCAACGGAATTACGCAGGTGCGAGTTCCGCAGGGTGCCATTCCCCGCGAGTCCCCGTGAGCGTCCGTGGACGTCCACAGGCGTCCGGGAGAGTCCCATGTCGTCCCGTCCAGTACGGCCTTCACGGGCAACAAGTAAGGGAGCTGTCACCCGGAGGTCAGGTGCCCAGCTCCCTTGGTGATCCAAGGACGTCTTCGGACGTCCTCACTCCACCCACACCGGTTCGAGGAGGTCAGGGTTGAAGGCCGCCCTTCCCCGGCCCGCCGGATGAACGATCACCGCGTGCAGCATCTCCCGGACGTGCGCCCGCTTCCGGGAGAGCGGCAATCCGCCCTCCTCCTCCGTCAGGTACCAGCGCCGCCGGATCTCCTTGATGTCGGTGGCCCGGCTCACCCGCTGGCGCTCAGCCCTACCCGTGATCCTGTTCTTCTCCGCCCGCAGCCGGGCGATGTCGCCTTCCAGCGCCGCAGCGTTGCCGAAGTAGAGGCTGTTGGAGATCTTGCGCGCCCGCCACTGCCGGGTCAGCTCCTCCAACTGCTCCTCCGTGTCGGTGAGCTCCTGCTCCTTCGTCCACTCGGGAGCGTCGTCCGCGTCCATGTACTGGGCGAGTTCCATCTGATCGAGCACCAGTTCCGAGATGGCGAAGTCCACCAGGTCCCCGCGCCGGCCGACGCCGCCGCAGCCGCCCACGTCCTTGCCGGGGCAGAAGTAGATGTGCCGCTTGCCGTCCTTGGTCTTCTTGGTCCTCAGCAGTGCGTTGCAGACGCCCCCGCCCTCCACCGGACGGCCGCAACGCAGCACGCCCGTCAGGAGGTAGCGGTGCTCCCGGTAGTCCTGCGGAAGAGGAGCCCCCACGGCACCGCCCCGCTTCACCGTGTGCCCCTTCCGGCCGTCCACGACCTCGCACACGGCCAGCCACTCGGCCGGGGTCAGGACCGGTTGCCACTCCCCGATGACCGGGTCTCCGTCCGCGTCGCGCACCAGTTCCCCCCGCAGCTCCCGGTACCCGCACATGCGCGGCTTGACCAGAGCCGCCCGGAGCGTACGCGCCTGCCAGTCGTTGCCCCGAGGGGTCTTGATCCCCCGCCGCTTCCAGTCCATGACGATGCCGTAGAGCGACGTGCCCGCCGCGAAGTCCCGCGCCGCCTGCCGCAGGAGCGCCGCCTCCTCCTCGTCCAGGGTGACCCGGTCCTCCTTCCAGCCGAACGGCCGAGGACCGCCCACGGCCTTCCCCTGGAGTGCCCGCGCCTGGTGGGAACTGCGCATCCGGCGCTGCATCTTGCGGACTTCCATCCTGGAGATGACCACGCCGAACAGGCCCATGCTCTCCACGTCCTCGCTGTAGAGATCGGAGCGCTGCTTGGCATCGGCGAACACGAAGCCGTCGTTGTAGGTGAACGCCTCCACGAAGCGCTCATAGTCACCGGGCCGCCGGGCGAGCCGGTCATTGGCGACGACGACCACGCCCCGCACCGCCGCACCACCCGGCAGCCTTCCCGCCTTGAGGGCCTTGAGCATGTTCTCGAACTCGTCGCGGTAGACGTCGGCCTTGGCCGCGGACTTGTCGTTGTCGGTGAACTCGTGGACCACGGTCCAGCCGTGCCGCACGGCCGTCTCCCGGTTCACCCGGTGCTGATCCTGCACACCGTGTTCGTCGCCCCGGATGTCGGCCGAGATGCGAGCGTAGGAGACGACGGGGACCGGCTCCGTTCCCTCGGTCGCCGCAGCCAGCTTGAGCACGGGCACCTCCCGGTTTAATAGGGGCTCTGTGCATGTTCTAGCACTACATCGTCCCGGAGATCGGCCCGGACACCGCCTTCGCGCTCCACGCCGCCAAACCCCTCTCGGAGGTACGGCAGGCACGCGCACTCGGCCTGCGGACACGTCCCGTGGTGGTCGGCCCGGTGACGTTCCTGCTGCTGGCGCAGGCGGCCCCCGGCAGCCCGGCCGGGTTCGCCCCGCTGGACCGGCTGGCCGACGTCCTGCCCGTGTACGAGCGGCTGCTGGCGGACCTGGCCGCCGAGGGCGTCGCATGGGCGCAGCTGGACGAGCCCGCGCTCGTGACCGACCTCGGCGAGGCGGAGCTCGCCGCGGTCCGGGCCGCCTACGAGCGGCTCTGCGCCCCGGCCGACCGGCCCGCGCTCTTCGTCGCCTCCGCCTTCGGGGGTCTCGGCCGGGCGCTGCCGGTCCTCGCGGGCACCCCGGTCGAGGCGATCGGCGTGGACCTGGTGCGCGGAGGTCTCGACGACCTCGCGGGCGTCGAGGCCCTGGCGGGCAAGACCGTGGTCGCGGGGGTCGTCTCCGGCCGGGACGTGTGGCGCACCGACCGGGAGCGGGCGCTGGCCGCGCTGCTCGCCGTACGGGAGCGGGCCGGGCACGTGGCGGTGGGCACCTCCTGCTCGCTGCTGCACGTGCCGTACGACCTGGAGGCGGAGACGGGGCTCGATCCGGAGCTGCGGCGCCGGCTGGCCTTCGCGGACCAGAAGGTGGCCGAGGTGGTGGAGCTGGCCGCGCTGCTGGACTCCGCCCCGGGCGCGGCGGCGTCCACGGCGTCCACGGTGCCCGCGGCCCCCGGGCGCACCCGCGCCCACGCCTCCCTCCGGACCCGTGGCCCGGCACCGGCTCAGGCCGCCCGGAGCCCGTACCCGGTGCGGGCCGCGGCGCAGGCCGCGCACCTGCGGCTGCCGCCGCTCCCGGTCACCACGATCGGCTCGTTCCCGCAGACCGGGGAGCTGCGGGCCGCCGGCGCGGCGCTGGCCGCCGGCGAGCTGGGCGAGGAGGCGTACGAGCAGCGGGTCCGCGCCGAGATCGCGCACGTCGTCGCCCTGCAGGAGCGGCTCGGGCTGGACGTTCTCGTGCACGGCGAGCCGGAGCGCAACGACATGGTGCAGTACTTCGCCGAGCACCTCGACGGCTTCGCGGTCACCCGCCACGGCTGGGTGCAGTCGTACGGCTCGCGCTGCACGCGCCCGCCGATCCTGCACGGCGACGTCCGCCGCCCGGAGCCGATCACCGTGCGGTGGACCGCCTACGCGCAGTCGCTGACCGACAAGCCCGTCAAGGGCATGCTCACCGGGCCGGTCACCATCGTCGCGTGGTCGTTCGTCCGGGACGACCTGCCGCTGCGCGACGTCGTGTTCCAGGTCGCCGACGCCGTCCGCGCCGAGGTGCGGGACCTGGAGGCCGCCGGCGTCTCCGTCGTCCAGGTGGACGAGCCGGCGCTGCGGGAGCTGCTCCCGCTGCGCCGCGCCGGGCAGGAGGAGTATCTGCGCTGGGCGGTGGACGCCTACCGGTGGGCCACGTCCTCAGCGGGCGACCGCACCCAGATCCACACCCACCTGTGCTACTCGGACGCCGGCCAGATCCTCGCCGCGGTCGACGCCCTCGACGCGGACGTGACGAGCGTCGAGTCGGCCCGGTCGGGGGCGCGGCTCCTCGGCGAGCCGGCGGTGAAGGGCTTCGAGCGCGGGCTCGGCCCGGGGGTGTACGACATCCACTCGCCGCGGGTGCCCACCGCCGCCGAGGTCGGGGAGTCGCTGGAGGCGGCGCTGCGGGTGCTGCCCGCAGGCCGCCTCTGGGTCAACCCGGACTGCGGGCTGAAGACCCGGACCTACGAGCAGGTCGAGGCGGCCCTGGCCAACCTGGTCGAGGCCGCGCGGCGGCTGCGCGGGACCGCGGGGGCGGCCGGGTCCGGCGCCTGACCGGGCATCCCGCGCCACCTCGGCGCGGGCCGCGGACGGCGCTGTGAAACAGTTGAGATGAGCCGCGGCCGATCCGAGCCGACCTGGAGGGAGCCCGTCATGCCCCGGCAGATCAACCTCGCGTCACGCCCGTCGGGCTGGCCGACTCCGGACGACTTCGACCTGGTGGAGGTGGACCTGCCCGCCCCCCAGGAGGGCCAGGTCCTGGTCCGCAACCTGTTCATGTCGGTCGACCCGTACATGCGGGGCCGGATGAACGACGTCAAGTCGTACGTGCCGCCGTTCCGGCTCGGCGAGCCGCTGGACGGCGGCGCGGTCGGCGAGGTCGTCGAGTCCCGCGCGCCCGGGCTGAAGACCGGTGATCTGGTGCTGCACGGCTTCGGCTGGCGCGAGCAGGCCGTCCTCGACGCCGCCCGGGTGCGCCGGGTCGAGCCGATCGAGGGCGTCTCACCCTCCGCCTACCTCGGCGTGCTGGGCATGCCGGGCCTCACCGCCTACGTGGGACTGCTGGACATCGCGGAGTTCAAGGAGGGCGAGGCGGTCTTCGTCTCCGGCGCCGCCGGCGCGGTGGGCAGCCTCGTCGGCCAGATCGCCGAGCTGAAGGGCGCCTCCTGGGTCGTCGGCAGCGCCGGCTCCGACGAGAAGGTCGCCCACCTGCGCGAGATCGGCTTCGACGCCGCCTTCAACTACCGCAACGGCCCGGTCGGCGAGCAGCTCCGGCAGGCCGCCCCGGACGGCGTCGACGTCTACTTCGACAACGTCGGCGCCGAGCACCTGGAGGCCGCGATCGACTCCCTCCGCACCGGCGGCCGGGTGGCCATGTGCGGCGCGATCGCGGTCTACAACGCCACCGAGCCGCCGTGCGCCCCGCGCAACCTCTTCCAGGCCGTCGGCAAGCGGCTCACGCTGCGCGGCTTCATCGTCGGCGACCACTCCACGCGCATGCCCGACATGATCGCCGAGGTCGGCGGCTGGCTGAGGGAGGGCCGGATCACCGCCGACGAGACCGTGGTGGAGGGTCTGGAGAACGCGCCGGAGGCGTTCATCGGCCTGCTCAGCGGGGCGAACACCGGGAAGATGGTCGTCCGCCTCTGAGGCTCCGGCGCCCGACCCGGCCGGCCCTCCTCAGTCGCGGGGGATCGCCTCGATGGTCGCCATGTGCTTGTCGCCCCACTCGCCCAGGGGCAGGAGCGCGGTGTTGAGCGACTGGCCGAACTCGGTCAGCGAGTACTCCACCTTCGGCGGGACCTGGTGGTAGACCTCCCGGTGCACCAGGCCGCAGGTCTCCATCTCCCGGAGCTGCTGGATCAGCATCTTCTCGCTGATGCCCGAGATCGACCGCTTCAGCTCCCCGAACCGGAGCGGCTCGTGGTGCAGCGCCCACAGGATCAGCGCCTTCCACTTGCCGCCCACGACGTCGACGGCGGCGTCGAGCCCGCAGCTGTATGTCCGCTTCTTCACCCTGGCCTCCACACTTACGAAAATGTAAGTACCTGAAGAAATAGTAGGTACTTGAGGAAAGTACACCGGGAAAGCAGCATTGGGAACACCCCGGCCGGGACCGCGAGCGGTTTCCGGCGCGGGTCCGCCTCTCCCTGCGAACGAACCGGAGCACGACATGACCGACAACGCCCGCCCGCCGGTGACCGTCATCGGCCTGGGCGACATGGGCCGGGCGCTGGCCGGGGCCCTCCTCGACGCCGGACACCCCACGACCGTCTGGAACCGCACGGCCTCCCGGGCCGACGCCCTCGCCGCCCGGGGCGCGGCCGTCGCCGCCACCCCAGCCGAGGCGGTCGCCGCGAGTCCCCTCGTGATCGTCTGCCTGCTGGACGACGGCACCGTGCGGAAGGTCCTCGAACCGGCGGCCGGCGCCCTGGACGGCCGGACCCTGGTGAACCTCACCAACGGCACGCCCCGGCAGGCACGGGAGACCGCCGCCTGGGCGGCCGGGCAGGGCGCGCAGTACGTGGACGGCGGCATCATGGCGGTCCCGCCGATGATCGGCCGCCCCGAGGCGCTCGTCCTCTACAGCGGGTCGCCCGCCGCCTTCGCCGCCCACGAGGCGACCCTCGGGGCGCTGGGCGCCGCCAGGCACCTGGGCGCGGACCCCGGCCTGGCCGCGCTGTACGACGTGGCGCTGCTCAGCGCGATGTACGGGATGTTCGGCGGGTTCCTCCACGCCGTCGCCCTGACGCGCTCGGAGAAGGTCCCGGCCGCGGAGTTCACGCCGCTGGTGGTCGCCTGGCTCGGCGCCATGATGGAGAGCCTGCCCGCGATGGCGGAGGCGGTCGACTCGGGCGACCATCCGGCCACCGGATCGAACCTGCGGATGCAGGCGACGGCCTACGTCAACCTGCTGGAGGCCGCCAGGGACCAGGGCGTCGGCACCGAGCTGATGGAGCCCATGCGGGCCCTGCTGGACCGGGCCGTCGCCGCGGGCCACGGCGACGACGGCCTGTCGAGCCTGGTCGACCTGCTGCGCACGGCTCCCGCGGACGGCCCGGCGCCGCAGCGCTGACCGCCCGGCCCGCACACCGTCCCCCCGCTCAGCCTGATCCCCGCACCCCTCATCCCCGCACACCCTCGTCCCTGTGCGCACCCTGATCCCCGCACACCCGCACACTCTGGCGCCGGACCGTCCGGCACACCTGACGCCGGATCACCCGGCCGGATCGGAGAGAAGACATGACCGACGGCACCCCCTCCCCGGTGACGGTCCTGGGCCTCGGCCCGATGGGGCAGGCGCTCGCCCGTGCCTTCCTCGACGCCGGACACCCCACGACCGTCTGGAACCGCACGGCCTCCCGGGCCGACGCCCTCGCCGCCCGGGGCGCGGCCGTGGCCGCCACCCCCGCCGAGGCGGTCGCCGCGAGCCCGCTCGTGATCGCCTGTGTGATCGACTACGACGCCGTGCACGCGATCGTCGATCCGGCGGCCGCCGAGCTGAAGGGCCGGACCCTGGTGAACCTCACCGCGGACACGCCGGAACGTGCCCGCCGTACGGCCGCCTGGGCCGCCGAGCACGGCATCGACTACCTCGACGGCGCGATCATGACGCCGACGTCCACCATCGGGGGGCCGGAGGCCGTCGTCCTCTACAGCGGGCCGGAGGAGGTCTACCGGGCCCACCGGCAGGCCCTGGCGAGCCTCGGCGGCACTTCCGCCCACCTGGGCGCGGACCCCGGACGGGCAGCGGCGCACGACGTGGCCCTGCTCGACCTCTTCTGGACCTCTATGAGCGGGCTCGTGCACGCCTTCGCCCTGGCCTCCGCCGAGGGCGTCGCGCCCCGGGACCTCGCCCCGTTCGCCAAGGGCATCGGCGCCCTGCTGCCCGCCATCATCGACGAGTTCGCCCAGGACATCGAGAGCGGCCGCCACCCGGGCGACGAGTCGACCATCCTGTCGGCGGCGGCGGGCATGGAGCACATCGTGCACGCCTCCCGGGCCCGCGGCCTCGACACCGGGGTGCTGGAGGCCGCCCGGTCCGTCGCCCGGCGGGCGATCGACGCCGGGCACGGCACCGACGGCTTCTCCCGCCTGGTGGAGACGCTCCGGACGGATGTGCTTTCCGAAGATTTCCGGTGAAATCCTCAGGTCCTCCTCTCCTCTGCCGACCGTGAGGAAAAACCCGGACCAGGGAGGGTCCGGTGGACCCGATCAGGGAGGAGAGGGGCCATGGGTCTGCGCATCGACCAGAGCCGGCCTGCGGACGACTACCGGTACGTGCCGCCCGCCGACCGGGCGGCCGACACCTTGAGGATCTTCGCGCTGCGGGCCGCCGAGCCCACGACCGACGGCCTGCGGAACAGGGGATCGACCGGCGGCACCCCGGGCAGCGACGAGCTGAAGGCCGCGGTCCGCGGCGCGCGGAGGGACCTGTCCGCCATCCGGAGCGCCGAGGACGCCCTGGAGGAGACCCGGTCCATCCTCCAGAGCATGCGTGACCTGACCGTTCAGGCGGACCGCTCCGGCACCGGCGACCCGGACGCGCTGGCGCGCCTGCAGACCAGGATCGCCACGCTCGGCTCCCGGCTCGGCCTCGTCTCCGGCACGCACGCACCCGGCTCCGCGGAGGCACCGGGCGGTCAGCCCGGGAGCGGAGGAGACCGGTCCGGCCGCACCGCGGCCCCCGCCGTCCTCCCGGCGGACCTCGGCGGGCTCGGCCCGGCGGTTCTGGGCACGGCTGCCATCGACCTGACGACCGACGGGGGCGCGGCCGCGCTGCTGACCGCGCTCAACGCCGCCATCCAGAAGGTCTCCACCGCCCGCAGCAGCCTCCACGCCCTGCGCACCCGCTTCGAGGACGTCGTCGACCTCTCCCGCCCGGCGGCGGAGACCCGGGCGGCCTCCGGACCGGCGGCGGAGCCGCAGGCGGCCCCCGGCTCCGTGATCCATGACCCCGGCGCGGCCTGGGAGGTGATGCGGTCCGTGCGTTCCGGGATCCTCTCCGGGAGCGCCGCCGCGACGGCCTCCCACCGCGAGCGGAGCCCCGCAGCGCTCCTGCGGCTGCTGAGCTGAGCGGTGCCGCCGCCGGGACGGGCGAGGTCCTTCGCGGCGCCGCGGGCGGGACGGGCGAGGTCCTTCGCGGCGCCGCGAGCGGCGGTGCCGCAGAAGGGGTCAGCCGCCGCCGGTGAAGCGCTCGCCCGCGGCCTCGATGCGCCGGATCTCGGCGCGGAAGAAACGGGCGAGCCCGGCGCAGGCGGCGGGGTCGGCCGGGCCGCCCTCGCTCGCGGGCAGGTCGGGATAGGGGCTGCCGATGACGAAGATGTTCTCGTCGTTGTAGTTGTTGGCGGGGGCGGTGTAGTTGAAGGACCCCGCGATGACCACGGCCTCGTCGATGACCATCAGCTTGTGGTGGAGCTTGCCGAAGGCGGGCTCGCGCCGGGGGAAGTACAGCTCGATCCGGGCGCGGTCCAGGTCGTGGGTGGCCGCCCACCTCTGGGCGCCCTGGCCGGGGTCCATCGCGCCGGTGACGGTCCGCCCGGCCTCCGCCAGTGCGATCATGGCGTCGTCGATGCCGGAGGAGCCGGAGAAGGTGAAGACGGCGAAGTCGACGCGCACGGCGGCCTTGAGCATCTGCTTCATGATCTCCAGCTCGGGCGCGTGGTCGGGCGCGAACAGCACCTTCACCGGCACCCCGCCGAGGTTGTAGGCATCGGGGACCCTGCCGTGGGCGCCCCGCCCGAACAGGCCCGCGCGCATCCGGTCGAACTCGGTGGCGTACTCCCGGCAGATCCGCGGATCGTGGAAGACCACGACGTGGTTGAGGTTGCGGTGGCAGTCGGTGCCGGTGAAGTTCGCCGAGCCGGACAGGATCGCCGCGGTGGGCAGGGCGCGCTCGCGGCGGCTGCGCACCCGGTGGTCGCGGATGATGAACTTCTGGTGGAAGATCGCCGGGTTGTAGTCCGCCTTCACGTCGACGTTGCAGCGCAGCAGCGCGGCGAGGATCCTCCGGTTCGGCTCCAGGCTCCGGCGGCCCGTCTCCTCTCCCCACTGGACGCGGCGGCGCGCCGCGGCCTCGTCCTCCCCCTCCCGTACGGTGACCGCCGGCGGCTTCGGGGAGACCAGGTAGTCCTGCTCCAGCACCATGCGCACGCTGACCCCGCGGAAGCGGGCGTCCAGGACGGCCTGGGCTATGGGCTCGGAGTCGAGCTCCTGGACGGCGATGTCCAGCGAGTGCCGGGCACCGCCGATGAAATCGATGATCACGTGTTCGAGGTCGTCGGCCGCGCCCAGCTCCCGGGGGCCGACGAAGGCCTCGATCAAGCCTCCGGCGAATGTCGCCATAAGCCGAGCGTTTCACCGCAGAAGGCGACATACAAGCATTGGATCGTAAATCCGCTCCATGCCGGCACATCCGGACACCCACCCGGTTCCGCTCACCCCGATTTGATGCTTTCAGTGCATCCTCCCTGATAGTTCTGCACCACATCATGAAAACCCTCAAAAAGGAGTTCAATGAGATGATTGAAGCGGTGTCGGCGGCCACGTCACATCGATCGGATCAGACAGGGGAGACGAGGATGAAGTTCCTTCTCGAAGTCGATATGGGCGACACGGCGTTCGACGGGAAGGCCGTCGAAGAACTGGGCCGCATCCTGCGCTACTGGGGCGGGAACCTCCGCCACTACGAGATGAAGCCCGGTGACGGCTCGGTCATCTACGACTCCGGCTACCGCGAGGTCGGCCGGTGGACCATCACCGAGGCCGACGCCTCCTGACCGCGCCCGGGGGAAGGGCGGACCGAGGGGTGAGCGGCCCCCGCCCCGGCCGCGGGCGACCGTGCCCGCGCCTCCGGCGGAGCGGGCCTGAGCCTCCATCAGGGGAGACGGAAGGGTGAGGACATGAACGGGGACACGCTCTACTCGATCGGCGACCTGGCCCGGCGGACCGGCCTGACGGTCAAGACCATCCGGTTCTACTCCGATCGCGGGATCGTGCCGCCGAACGCCCGTAACCGGGCCGGCCACCGCCTCTACGGCATCGACGCCGTCGCACGCCTGGACCTCGTGCGGACCCTGCGCGACCTGGGACTGGACCTTCCCACGATCCGGAAGGTCCTGGACCGGGAGCTCTCGCTCCCCGAGGTCGCCGCGGCGCACGCCGGAGCGCTGTCGGCGCAGATCCGCACGCTGCGCCTGCGGCGTGCGGTGCTGACGGCGGTGGCCAGGCGCGGCTCCACCCCTGAGGAGGCGGCTCTCATGCACCAGCCGGCCAGGCTCTCCGAGGACGAACGCCGTCACCTGATCGGCGACCTCCTCGGCACCGTCTTCGGCGAGCCGGACACCGATCCCCGCTTCGCGGCGGTCACGCGCTCGATGACTCCCGGGCTTCCCGACGATCCCGAGGCCGAGCAGGTCGAGGCGTGGGTGGAGCTGGCCGAGCTGGCACGCGACCCGGACTTCCGTACCGTCATGCGGAAGGCGGCCGAGCAGTACGCGGCCGACCGGTGGAGAGCGCGGGCGACCCCCGCCGGGAGCGGTACCTCCGGCTGCTCACCGTGATCAACGGCTGGCCCGCCCCGGAGAGCCTGGCGCCGGCGCTCGGCCGGTTCGCCCGGGCCCTGCGCGCCCGGACACGGGATTGACCCGCTCCCCGGCCTGAAGGCGGAGCGGCGCGGGCGGTCCGGCGGCGGGCGCACCCGAGAGGTCCGTTGCGGATAATCCGGCACGGAACCGGTTGCTACGCTGGGGAGATGGTCTCCATGGCACCCACCCGCACCGAGACGGATCTGTCGTTCCTGCTGGACCACACCGGCCACGTCCTGAGGACGCGGATGGCGGCGGCGCTCGCCGAGATCGGCCTCACCGCGCGCATGCACTGCGTGCTGGTCCACGCCCTGGAGGAGGAGCGCACGCAGATCCAGCTCGCGGAGCTCGGTGACATGGACAAGACCACGATGGTGGTCACGGTCGACGCTCTGGAGGAGGCCGGTCTGGCCGAGCGCCGCCCGTCCGGCACGGACCGGCGGGCCCGGATCATCGCGGTCACCGAGAAGGGCGCGGAGGTCGCGCGGCGGAGCCAGGAGATCGTCGACGGCGTGCACCGGGCCGCCCTGGAGACCCTGCCGGAGGACGAGCGGGAGGTCCTCGTGCGCGCCCTGAACCGCCTGGTGACGGGCCACCTGGCCACCCCCGTCGAGGCCCCGCAACCGGTACGGCGGGCACGGCAGCGCAAGAAGTAGGTCCGATAAGGATCGTCTACAACAAAACTATCTGCTACGGTCTCTCCTGTTCCCTCAGAACAGGAGAGACCGTGTCGCGCACCGCACCCTTCCCCCGCCCGCCCCGCGCCGGGACCTTCCGGTCCCGCCGGTCGGCGCTCGTCGCGCTGTCCGCCGCGTCGCTGATGACGATCCTCGACGGCAGCATCGTGACCGTGGCGATGCCTGCCATCCAGCGGGATCTGGGCTTCTCGCCCGCCGGGCTCAGCTGGACCGTCAACGCCTATCTGATCGCCTTCGGCGGGCTGCTGCTCCTGGCCGGCCGGCTGGGCGACCTCATCGGACGCAGGGCGATGTTCCTGGCGGGCAACGCGGTCTTCACCGCCGCGTCCCTGCTGGCCGGTGCGGCAACCGGGCCCGGCACGCTGATCACCGCCCGCTTCCTCCAGGGCGTCGGCAGCGCCATGGCCTCCGCGGTCGTGCTGGGCATCCTGGTGACGATCTTCACCGGGCCAGCGGAGCGCGCCAAGGCGATCGGCGTCTTCAGCTTCACCGGCGCCGCCGGGGCCGCGACCGGGCAGGTCCTCGGCGGGGTCCTCACCGACACTCTCGGCTGGAACTGGATCTTCCTGATCAACCTGCCGGTCGGGCTGGCCGTGATCGCGCTGGCGGTCCGGGCGCTGCCCCAGGACCGCGGGACCGGGCTCGCCGCCGGAGCCGACGTGCTCGGCGCCGCGCTCGCCACCGGCGGGCTGATGCTGGGCATCTTCACCGTGGTCGGAGTCGAGCAGCACGGCTGGCTCTCGGCGCGCACCCTCGGCCTCGGCGCGGTCGCGCTCGCCCTGCTGGCCGCGTTCACCGTCCGCCAGGCGACCGCCGCGACCCCGCTCATGCCGCTGCGGATCCTCCGCTCACGCAACGTCGCCGGCGCCAACCTGGTCCAGATGCTGACGGTGTCGGGCATGTTCGCCTTCCAGGTCATCGTCGCCCTCCACATGCAGAAGGTCCTCGGCTACGGCGCGCTCGCCACCGGCCTGGCGATGCTCCCCGCGGCGCTGGCCATCGGCGGCGTGTCCCTGTTCGTCTCGGCCCGGCTCAGCACCCGCTTCGGCGAGCGGGCCGTCCTGGTGGCCGGCCTGCTGCTCCTGCTCGGGGCGATGGGCCTGCTCACCCGCATCCCGGTGGACGCGGACTACGTCACCGACCTGCTGCCGGTGATGCTGCTCATCGCGGGCGGCGGGCTGGTGCTCCCGGCGCTGACCTCGCTCGGCATGTCCGGCGCCCGGGCCGACGACGCGGGCCTGGCCTCGGGACTGTTCAACACCACCCAGCAGGTCGGCATGGCCGCCGGCGTCGCCGTGCTGTCCACGCTGGCCGCCTCGCGGACCGGGGAACTGCTGGCCGCAGGCGCCGGCGGGGCGGCCGCGCTGACCGGCGGGTACCGGCTCGCCTTCAGCGTCTCGGCCGCCCTGCTCGCGGCAGCCCTCGCCGTCGCGCTCCTCGTGCTGCGGCAGCCCCGGCCGGAATCATCTCTCAATTGATCCGAGATTCGAAATTTATCTTCATTTGATATGATGGGAAACATATATGTTCTCCGCATTTAGCATTGTCGTTCCCGCACCGAGAAAGGAACGACGCCCATGCACGGAGAACAGCCGAGCCAGACCGCGATGATGGCGGCGGCCGCCCGCGCGGCCCACCTCGTGGTGGACCGGGAGCCCTTCATCCTCCGCGACACCGTCGCGGCGGCCCTGCTCGGCGAGCGCGCCGAGGAGCTCATCGGCTACCACCGCGCCTACGGCGACCACCTCATCCTGTCGGGCACCCGCGCCCAGGTGACGGCCCGCAGCCACTACACCGAACGCCGCCTGGCCGCCCTGGCCGGCGACGGCCCGGCGCAGTACGTGGTGCTCGGCGCGGGCCTCGACACCTTCGCCCACCGCTCCGGGCCGGCCGGCCGCATCGCGGTCTTCGAGGTGGACCACCCCGCCACCCAGCGGTGGAAGCGCGGCCTGCTCGCCGCCGCGGGCATCGCCCACCCGGACGGGGCGGCCTTCGTGCCCGTGGACTTCGAGAACGGCGACCTGCTGGCCGGCCTGGCCGAGGCGGGGTTCGACCCGTCCAGGCCGGCCCTGGTGAGCTGGCTCGGAGTCTCCATGTACCTCACCCGGGACGCGATCGACGCGGTGCTGGCCGCCGTCGGCCGCCTCGCCCCCGGCACGGAGCTGGTCATGGAGTACGCCCTGCCGCCGGGCCTCCGCGACGAGCCGGGCAGCGCCTACGCGGGCTTCGCCCTCCCCGCGGCCGCCGAGCGCGGCGAGCCCTGGCTGACCTTCTTCGCCCCCGAAGACCTGTCGGCCGCGCTGGAGCGGCACGGCCTCGGAACGGCCGAGCACGTACGGCAGGCGGACTGCGTCGACCCCGCGCTCTGGCGCCGCTCCGACGCCCTGCGCCCCGCCGACCTGTGCCGCCTGGTCCGCGCGGCCGTGCCCGCACGCCGTACCTGATCACCGTATCCGCGCGGCCGTGCCCAGCCGCCGTGCCCAGCCGCTGTATCCGCCCGCCGTACCCGAGCGCCGTACCCGAGCGCCCACCCGCGGGTCGCGGCGTCAGGCGGACGCGGGCCGGGAGCCGTCCCCGGCCCGCGCGGCCTCCCCTCCGTCCGGCGCGGTCTCCTCCGCTCTCCGCGCGGACGCCGCTCCGGCTCCGCCCGCGGGGGCCTCCTCCCCGGTGAAGCCGCGCAACTCCCCGCTGCGCGCGGCCACGACGGCGGTCAGGCAGAGCAGCCCGCCCAGCACGACGAGCGCCGCCGCGCCGCCCAGCGCCGCCGCGAGCGCCCCGCCGAGGACCGGCCCGAGAGGTTTGAGCGCCGTCCCGCCCGTGCTCAGGACCGCGCCCATCCGGCCCAGCATCTCCTCGGGCACCATCCGCGCGACGACCACGTTCATCACCACGTTGAGCGAGGGCGTCGACAGCGTGATGAACACCAGCGGGACCATCGGCCACCACGGCCCCCACGGCAGCGCCGTGGCCGCCAGCGCGGCACCGAAGACCGTGACGACGGCGAGCAGCAGCCTGCCGGGCGGCAGGAGCCTGCCGATGCGGCCCGACAGCAGCGCACCGGCCAGTCCGCCGACGCCGAGGCCGGCCAGGACCGTGCCGGTGGTGAGCGCGTCACCGCCGCGTTCGCCGACGAGCACGATCAGAGGTATCAGGAACGCCCCGCCCAGCAGGTTGAGGACCATCACCGCCGCGGTGACCTCCCGCAGCCCCCGCCGGCGCCACAGCCAGGCGACGGCCTCGCCCGCCTCCGCGCGCATGCCGCGCCCGCCCGGTCGCCGATCCGCACCGCCCGCGCGGCCGTCCACACGGTCACCCGCACCGCCGTCCGTGCGCCCGTCCCCGCCGCCGCCCTCCCCGCCGCCCGTGCGCCCGTCCCCGCCGCCGTCCGTGCGGCCGTCCGTGCGGGCCGGGTCGTACGGCCGGCCCGCCGGGCGGCGCGGCACCTTCGCCAGGACGTAGAAGAGCGTGGCGGCGAGGAAGGTGAGAGCGTCGACGACGAAGGGCACGGCCATCCCCAGGCCGTACAGCAGACCGCCGAGCGGGGGCCCGATCAGCGCCGCCGCGTGGGTGCGGGACTCCTCCTGCGCGTAGGCGGCGTGCAGCTGGCCGGAGGGGACGATCCCGCGGATCGCCGTGTCCCGGAGGGGGCCGACGAACGCGGCGCACAGCCCGTCGAGCACCGCCAGCGCGACGAAGTGCCAGGCCCGCACCTGGCCGGTGGCCACCAGCAGCGCCAGCAGCGCCGAGACCGCGGCCTGGAGTCCCTGGGCGGTGACCAGCGTGCGGCGGCGGTCCCACCGATCCACCCAGACGCCCGCCGGCAACTGGACCAGGAGGAAGGCGACGGTGCGGGTCCCGGCGACGACGCCCGCCAGCCCCGGCGATCCGGTGAGCGCCAGCACCAGCAGCGGCATGGCGAGCCGGGTGAGCTCCGATCCCAGCTGGGAGACCGCGCTGCCGAGCCACAGCAGCTGGAAGCGCACGTTTCCGCGCAGCGGGACGGTTTCGGTCACGGAACGTCTTCTTTCGGCGGGGGCGTCTCTCCGGCGGGCGGCTCCGTCCGCCCGCCGGCGGCCGCCGGGACCCACCGGCTCCTCGGGGGCACCGGTCCGGCCGCACCGCTGCCGGCACGCGGATCGGCGGAGAGCCGGAGAAATATACCCGACCGCGCCGCGCCGGCGGACCGGCCGAGCGCCCGGACCGGCTCGCCGGCGCCGGGCGCGGGGTGCTCCCGCGGACCGGCACCTCTCCCGGCCGGGCGCACGTCCCCCGGCGGGGAACCACCCGGGCTCACGCACTCCCGAGGAGGGCGCGCACCTCGTCGGTCTCGGGGACGCCGAGCTCCTCGTAGAGCCGCAGGGCCGCGCGCCCGTGCTCGCGCGCCCGGTCGTCCCGGCCGAGGCTCAGGTGGGCCCTGGCCAGGCCGTCGTGCGCCCGGGCCTGCTCGGGCCGGTTGCGCGCCGCATCAGCCAGGGCGAGCGCCGCGGCGTGCTCCTCGATCGCCCGCGCCGCCTCGCCCAGCGCCAGGGCCGCCTCGCCCAGCCCGTTGAACGCCGAGGCCTCGTCGCCGCCGTTGCCCATCGCCCGGTAGAGCTCCCCGGCCTCGCGGTGGCGGGCCATCGCCTCCTCCGCCCTGCCCTGGTGCCGCAGGACCGAGCCGATGTGGTTGAGCACCCGGGCCTCGCCCAGCGGGTCGCCCTCCTTCCGGTGGAGGGCCAGCGCCAGGTCGAGATGGCGCCGCGCCTCCTCGTGGCGGCCCGTCTGGTCGAGGATCATGCCGAGGTCGCCGAGCACGAAGCCCTCCCTCGACCAGTCGCCGGCGATCCGGGTGAGGTCGAGCGCCTGCTTGAGGTAGCGCTCGGCCTGCGCGCTCTCGCGGCGGCGCCAGGCCACGTTGCCGAGCGCGTTCAGCGCGAGCGACCTCTCGTGCGGGTCCTCGCTGGCCTCGAGCGCCTCGCGGGCGAAGGCCGCGGACCTCTCGTAGTCGCCGCGCCGCCAGTGGGTCCAGGCGAGGTCGGCGAGCGCGCGGCCCGGCGGCATGGCGTGCTCCCCGAGCGCGCGGCTCCTGCGCAGCGCGACGGTGTGCAGGGTCAGGGCGTCGTCGTGGTGGCCCTGCCGGTCGAGATAGGGACTCAGGGCCACGGCGAGATGGCTGATGCACACCTCGGGCCCGTGGACCACGGTCGCGATGATGTTGGCGCGCTCGGCGTCGAGCCAGCCGATGGCCTCCGCCGCGCCGCCGATGGGCTCCACCGGCGTGATCTCGGGCGGCATGTTCGGCCGGTCGGGGACCCGGTGCGGGAACAGCTGCTTGACCGCCGAGCGGGACCGGTGCAGGTAGTGCAGGAGCAGGCGCATGAGCGCCCCGTCGTCCCCGTCGTCTCCGGCGAGGGAGCGGGCGTGCTCGCGCAGCAGGTCGTGGAGGGTGTAGCGGCCCGGCTCGCGCTGCAGGAGCATGTGCGCGTCCAGGAGGTTCTCCAGCAGGTCCTCGGCCTCGGGCACGGGGACGCCGGCGAGGGCCGCCGCGGCGTGCGGCTCGATGTCCGGGCCGGGGGCCCGCCCGAGCAGCCGGAACATGCGCTGCTCCGCCGTACCGAGCTGCTCGTAGGAGACCGTGAACGCCGCCGCGACGCTCCGCTCGGACGTCGCGAGCTCGCCGAGCCGCCGCCGCTCGTCGTGCAGGCGACCGGCCAGGTAGGACACCGTCCACCGGGGCCGGTGCTGCAGACGCGCCGCGGCGATGCGGATGGCGAGCGGCAGGTATCCGCACAGCTCCAGCACCTCGCGGACGGCCTCCGGCTCGGCGACGGCCCGCTCGCCCACGACGCTCTCGAAGAGCGCGGCGGCGTCGCGGGACGGCAGCGCCTCCACCGACAGCGCGTGAGCGCCGTCCAGGTCGACCAGCCGCCGCCGGCTGGTGATCAGCAGCAGGCTGTCGGAGACGCCGGGGAGCAGCGGACGCACGTGCTCGCCGTCCGCCGCGTTGTCCAGGACGGCGATGAGGCGGCGCCGCGCCAGCTCGGCACGCCACAGGGCGCTCCGCTCGGACTCCGCCACCGGGATGTCGGTCAGGCCGAGCTGCCGCAGCAGGATCTCGAGCGCGGCGGAGGCCGGGAGCGGCTCCTGGCCCCCGGTGTGCGCCCGCAGGTCGATGAAGAGCTGGCCGTCCGGGAAGCGGTCGGCCAGGCGGTGGGCGGCGCGGACGGCGAGCGTGGTCTTACCGATGCCGGCCATGCCGTCGATCGTCACGACCGTGTTCCGGTGGTCCGCGAGAAGCCGGTCCAGCTCGGCGGTACGGCCGGCGAAGTCGGGGATGTCATAAGGCAGGAAGTTCGACCGGGCCCTGTCCGTGGCCCTGTCCGCCGCCCCGTCCGTGGCCCCGCCCTGCTCCGGGGTGTCCGCGGCCTCGACTCTGAGCGCGGGGGAGTCGGCCAGGACCGCCCGCTCCAGCTCGGCGAAGTCGCGGCCGGGGTCGAGGCCCTGCTCCTCGGCGAGAGCCGTACGGTAGGACCGGGCCGCGGCGAGGGCGTCCGCCTGCCGTCCGGAGCGGTGCAGGGCCAGGACGAGCTGGCCGACGAGCCGTTCCCGCAGCGGGTGTGCCGCCACGTGGCCGGCCAGCTCGTCGAGCACCCGGCCGTGACGGCCCGCGTCCAGCTCGGCCTCCACGAGGCGCTCGATCGCGGTCAGCCGCCGGTCGTCCAGCAGCGCGCGGGCGCCCTGCGCGTAGGCGGCGTGCACGTCGGCCAGTGCGTCGCCGTGCCACAGCTCCAGCGCGTCCCGGAACCGTCCCGCCGCGACCAGCTCGGCGAAGTCCTGCACGTCGAGCCGGCCGGGCCCGGGGAGCGCGACGTAGCCGCCCGGCCGCGTCTCGATGACGTGGTCGGCGCCGACACCGCGGAGCACCCTGCGCAGGGCGGTGATCGCGGCGTGGATCTGCGACCGGGCGGTGTCGGGCCGGTCGTACCCCCACAGGGCGTCGATCAGCTTCTCCATGCCGATCACCCGGCCGGCGTTGAGCAGCAGGTAGGCGAGCACCGCGCGGTGCCGCGGGGCGATGCCCCGGACCGCCTCGCCGTCGGCGAGCACCTGCACCGGACCCAGCAGCGTGAAGCGTATCTCCACGTATCGCCCTTCCATCGCCGACACATCGCGAACCTATCAATCCGGGTGGAGATCCTCATTCCTGTCAGCAGGACGGCGACCCGCCCCGGTCCTCCCGGCGGTCGCCGTGACCGACCTGTCCGACCGCCTCGACGCCCCCGTCCGGCAGATCGCCGGCACCTGGTGAAGGAGTCCTCCATGTCCGTCGTCCGATCCCATGCCTACTCCGTCGACCCCGCCGATCTCGAGGAGTTCCTGGCCCGCCGGGCCTCGCTGATCGGCACCGTCCGAGAGACGCATCCGGGGCTGACGAGGACCCGGCTGGTCGAGTTGGAGGACGGCACGTACAGCGACACCTGGCACTGGGAGAGCGACGCCCAGATGGGCGCCGCGCTCGCCGCCATCTCCACCTTCCCGGAGGCCCCGCTGACCATGGCGCTCACCAGGAACGCGACGGCCCTGAACGGCCGGGTCGTCGACGAGCGCTGAGCCCCCGCCGGACCCCGCCACGGCATCCGGGCCCCCGCCACGGCATCCCCCGGTGGGGGCCCCGCGGGCTCCCGGACGACGTGCCGGACACGCCCCTTCGCCGGAGACCGCAGCGGCCCGAACGTGCCGCCCGCGGTCTCCGGCGCAGCGGAACCGTCCGCACGGCCCGGTAGCGGCCAGGGCCGCCCCCATGCCGCACTGCCGCTACGGCTTCCGCAGGTCGAAGGCGATGTCGGCCACCCGGACCGTCGTGACCCGCGGGTCCTCGATCACCTGCGGTTTCGACTGGCGCGGTGGACCGGCCGGTCATCGCGGCCACCTCCACCGGGGAAAACCCCTCGAAGTAGACGAGGACGAGCAGCCGCCGCCGCTGTTCGGGCAGCCGGTCGAGCACGTCGGGGACCGCGACGGCGTCGGTGGCCGACTCCGGCGCGCCCCGTTCCTCCGGACTCGGCAGCGGCAGTCCGGTACGGCTGCGCCGCAGGTGGCCGACGAGCACGTTGCGCGCGATGGTGAGGAGCCACGGGGTCGGGGACTCCCCTCGCCGGCCGAGCATGGCCCGGGTGGCCTTGACGAAGGCCTCCTGGGCGAGATCTTCTGCGAGGCGGGGGTCGCGGGTGCGGCACCACGAGATCACCGGACTGCGCGCCCTGCTGTCCGGGTTCGACCTCGTGCAGGAGCGCCGGACCTCCGTCGCCACGATGAACGGCCACCCGTCGCAAGCGGTGCAACTGCTGGCCCGCAAACGGTGATCGGTGCCGGGGAACGGAGCGTGCGTCACAGACCGTTCCCGGCCGTCCACAGCGACCGGCCCTGCTGCGGCGATCACGATGACCGGCCTCTGGACCGGTGAGGACCAGCCGGGGCGCCGAGACCGGCATCCCCGTCCCTTCCGCCGACGAGACGGCGGAGCGGGGCGAGTGGGAGGACACCTGGGGAAAGCGTCCCGTCTCCTGAGCCTCGTCTCCGTCCGTCACGCTCCGGGTCGGGGACGGACGGGATGAGCAGGCCCCCACCGCCGAGGTCGCCTGTGATTCCCGGACGGGCATCCGCCGGTCAGGGTCGCCCGTCGAGCCTTCGGGAGGACTCGCCGAACACCCAGGGACTCGTCTCGGCGATGAAGTCGGCGGGAAAGCCCACGGTGAACTCCGCCGCCGCCTCCAGGCGCCGGACGGTCTCTTCCGGCAAGGTGACGTCGATCGCGCCCAGGTTGTCGTTGAGCTGCTCGACGCTTCTGGCTCCGATGATCGGATGGATCACGCGGGAACGCGCCCGGGTCCAGGCGATCGCCACCTGGGAGGGGGTGGCGCCCGACTCGTCGGCGACCTCCTGGACCGCCCGGGCGACGGCGTGCTCGCGCGGCCCGAGGGACTCGGGTGAGATGCGCGTGCCGGACTCGGGGCCACCCGGTCGGGTGAACTTCCCCGACAGCACGCCGCCCGCGAGCGGTCCCCAGGCCGCGACGCTCATCCCGGACGCCTCCGCCATCGGCAGCAGCTCTCGTTCGATGTCGCGCTTGAGCAGGCTGTAGGGCACCTGCAGGCCTGCGAACGGGGTCCAGCCGCGCCACTCGGCCAGTGTGTTGGCCCTGGCGACCACCCATGCGGGAGCGTCGGAGATGCCGACGTACAGGATCTTCCCGGAGCGGACGGCGTCGTCCAGCGCCCGCATCGTCTCCTCGATCGGGGTGTGCCGGTCCCACAGGTGGACCCAGTACAGGTCGATGTAGTCGGTGCGCAGCCGCCGCAGGCTCGTCTCCAACGAGAGCGCGAGGTTCTTGCGGTGGTTACCGGCGGCGTTGGGATCGCTTCCGTCCCGGGAGACGGTGTATTTGGTGGCGAGCACGAAGCGGTCGCGGCGGCCTTGCAGGAGCTCGCCGACGATGGCCTCGCTCTGTCCGCCGCGGTAGTTGATCGCGGTGTCGACGACGTTGCCGCCGGCATCGGCGTACAGGTCCAGCATGCGGCGGCACTCCTGCGGCGGCGCGCCCACCCCGCCCTGCTCGCCGAAGGTCATCGCCCCCAGGAACAGCTCGGAGACTCGCAGCCCGGTGGGGCCCAGCAGTCGGTAACGCATCGACTCTCCCGTGTCTTCATGCCGTGGTCTTCGTACCGTGCCGTGCCTTCGTGCCGTGTCTTCGTGCCGTGCCGTGTCTTCGTGCCGTGCCGTGTCTTCGTGCCGTGCCGTGCCTTCGTGTCACCTGCGACCGCGGCCAGGCGCCGAACAGTTCGGCTGCCTCACCGGGCGACCTCCCCCACGGGCACGTCGCGCGGATGCTGCGTCGACCGCCGTCCGCACCCGAACGGGTCGATGATCTGTCCGCGCCGCGCCGCGGGCATCACTCAGGACCCGGAACGCCTCGATCCGCGCCTTCCCCCGGATGATCCGCCATGCCTCGACGGCTTCGGTCACGCGACCGCGATCGACGGCGCATCAGTGCCCAGGTCATCACCGCTGCCGAGACGAGGCCGGGCCCGCAGTGCACTGCGAGCACGCCGGCGAGACCGGGGCCGCCCCAGTCGTCCCGGTACGTCGCCGGGTCGGAGACGTCGATGACGAACGGTTCTGCGACGGCGCGGACGACCAGGTAAGTGCCCAGGACGAACCCGAGGACCCGGATGACCTTTCGCATGCCTCTCCTTCACGAGTCGCGGCGGCAGGAGCCGGGGCCCGCCGCCCCAGGGCCAGGACCACGTAGAACCTCAGGACCGCCGCGGCCGTTGACCAAGGCCACACGGGACGTCGCCTCATGCGGACCGACGATGACGCCCGAGGTCGTGGACTTCCCCGCGCCGTCGGGCCCCAGGAAGCCGGTCACCTGCCCGGGGGGAACGTGGAAGGACGACCGGTCCAGTGCCAGCGCCGAGCCGTGCCGCTTCGTCGGTTCTCTTACTCCGATCACGTGAACACGGTGCCGGATTCCCCCTGGCGGCACATCTGACCGTGGTCGGAACTTCCGCCTCCGACCACGGTCACAAGTGATGTCTCCGGCTGGCATGTCCGCCGGCCCCCTTGTGGGACCGTCCGGTTCTGCGGGGTGGAGTCGCCGGCATGTCCTCCGGGGACGCGACCGACCGAGGCCTCTCGGCGTCTCTACAGGCTCGGTCCGGGCGTCCAGTACCGGGCGGGAAGAGCCTTCTCACGGTGCCCCGCGCCGTCGCGCTCGACGGACCAGGCCCTCCGTTCGGGCAGCACGCTCACGACCTCGTGCAGCCGGTCCCCCACGTAGTGGAGGGCGACGCCGTCCTCCGTCGCGTACCCACCCGGCAACTCCCCCGCTCCGACGAGTTCGCGGAAGCGCCGGCGGCGGGGCTGGTCGGCCAGGTCGTCGTGGACCCCGTTGCTGTACGGCAGGAAGCCCAAGCCGTCGGTGACGGGATCGAGAGCGTCCCCGAAGGAGTCGGTCACCCCGCCCAGGTGCCAGCACAGACTGCCCGCGCTCTGCCCCGCCAGGACCACCCCCGCCTCCCAGCATTCCCGCAGCACGGCGTCGAGGCGGTGCACACGCCAGACCGCCAGCAGGTTCACCACGCTGCCGCCCGACACGAAGATCACATCCTGGGCCAGGAGATGGGAGCGGATGTCGGTGACGTTCGGCCGGACGAACAGCTCCAGGTGCGACGTCTCCCCGGCCCCGAAGAATCCGGCCCGCTCGTACCAGCGGTCGATGTACGCCCGGGAGTCGCCGACCGCGGTGGCGATGAGGCAGATGCGCGGACTGCGGACGTCGGCGAGCCGGAGCGCCTGCCAGATCTGGGCGCCCACGTGCTCCGGGGGAAAGCCCTCGGGAGGATTCAGGACGCCCGAACACGCCAAGATCTGTCGCTCTCTGGCCACGTACGCATCCTCTTGTCCCGCAGCGGGCGCCGGCAAGATCGGATTCTATCGCCGTGGGAACGGCGGGCTTGATCGGACTCCGCGGGTGTACACCGGCGTCCGGGGACGTCGCCGGTGACAGCGTCAGCGGGATCGGTCAGACGTCGGCTGTCCCGGGACGCCGGCCGATGCCGCCGCTCGGCGGTCACCTGTCCCGCTGCACCGCGGGCACGGACCCGCCCCGGGCCTTCCCGCCATCGGCCAGGGCGGCCCGGTCGTCCGCCGCACCGTGCGAGTCGACGACCAGCACGGCCGCACCCCCGGCCCGGTCCACGGCCTCCAGCCAGGCGAAGCGCTCCTCGATCTCCTCGGGACGGGCGGCGCCTTCGACGCCGCCGCCCCCGCCATACCCGCGTTCGCCCTCACCGGGATCCGGATGTCGTTCGGGCAGGGCTGTCGGAGGCCGCTTCGGGTTTCGTGTGGAGGACCTCGCGGGCCTGGTCCGCGGCGCGGGCGATGCTCTCGGAGACGAAGTCGACGAAGCGGGCGATGTTCTCCAGGCGGGCTGCGGCCGGGGTGCCGGGGCCGAGGACGGCCACGCCCTGGCGGGCGATCTCACCGAGGTGGGCGGTGGACCGGGCGCTGGCCATCGTGGATTGGTACATGACGTCGTCGTCGACGACGTAGCGTTCGCGGCGGCGTTCGTCGCGTTCGCGGCGGATGAGCCCCTGGCTTTCGAGGAACGCGACCGCTTTGGAGACGGACGCCGGACTGACCTGGAGGCGTCCGGCGAGTTCGGAGGCGGTGAGGCTGCCGGTGTCGGTGGTGTAGAGGCCGGCCAGCACCCGGGCCGTCATCTTGGGCAGGCCCGACTGCATGAAGACGGTGGTGAACGTCTCCTCGTACTCGCGTACGGCCTCGGCGTCGCGCCCGTAGGTCTGCGGGGAGGTACCGGGGTCCCGGGGTGCCGCTTTCCTGCGGCGGTGGGCGCGGCGTTCGGCGGCGCGGTGGGCGAGGTCGGCGCGGTAGCCGGTGGGGCCGCCGTTGCGCATCACCTCGCGCGTGACCGTCGAGGTGGGGCGGTCGAGGCGTCTGGCGATCTCCGCGTAGGCGAGACCGTCGGCCAGCCCCAACGCGATCTGCTGGCGTTCCTGCTGGGTGAGTCTGCCGCCCGGCATCGAGGTCTCCTTTGTGTTCCGTGACGCCTCCACCATAGCGTTCACCCTCAATCATTGCAACGAATGAGGTCGAGATCGTTGCTTTGAATCCAACCCTGTTGCAATGATTATCTGGCTGTCACCTGCGCTTATATCTGATATTCGCAATGACCATGTTGCCTTCTACACAAAGGCAACGTAGCTTTTCCCTTGTCGGAAACAAGACGCCGACGGAGAGACACGAGACAGACGAAGGAGAGCACCATGCAGAAGTTCGACACCCCCGCCCCGGTCGCAACGGTCCTGGACATCCCCGCGGGCCACATCCGCCTCATCGCCGCCGACCGGACCGACACCACGGTCGAGGTCCTGCCCGCCGACGCCTCCAAGAGCCGCGACGTCAAGGCGGCCGAGCAGACCGTGGTCACCTACGGCGACGGCGTCCTGCGGATCCACGCCCGCGAGCCCAAGAACCAGCTCTTCGGCCCCTCCGGGTCCATCGAGGTGACCGTCCAGCTGCCCGCCGGCTCGCGCATCGAGGCGAAGGCGGCCAGCGCCGAGCTCCGGGGCGTCGGGCGGCTCGGCGACGTCTCCTTCACCGGCGCACAGGGCACGGTCAAGCTCGACGAGGCCGCGAGCGCCCACCTGACCCTCCAGTCCGGAGACGTCTCGGTCGGCCGCCTGGGCGGCCCCGCCCGGATCAGCACCCAGAAGGGCGACCTGCGCGTCACCGAGGCCGTGCACGGCACGGTCACCCTGCGCACCGAGCACGGCGACATCTCGGTCGGCGCCGCCCGCGGAGCCTCCGCGTCCCTGGACGCCGGCACCACCTACGGCCGCATCCACAACGCGCTCACCAACACCGACGGCGCCGCCGCCGGCCTGAACATCCACGCGACCACCGCCTACGGCGACATCACCGCCCGCAGCCTGTGAGAGGGGCGTCCCTCAAGGCGCAGCGATCCCGTCCGTCCAGTCGAATCCCGCAACGGTTCCGAAGGAGCACACCATCATGTCCACCACCCGTTCCGTCCAGGCCCGTCCGCAACTGCAGGAGGCCATCGAAGAGATGATCGATTCCGGTTTCGTCGGCGTGACGCTGCGCGTGCACGACGAGCGGGGTGAATGGGCCGGCAGCGCCGGGACGGCAGAGCTGGGCGGGAGCGCCGGGCCGCCGGTCGACGGGCACGTGCGGATCGGCAGCAACACCAAGACCTTCGTCGCCACCGTGGTGCTGCAACTGGTGGCCGAGGGCCGGATCGGACTGGACGACCCGGTCGACGACCACCTGCCGGAGCTCGGACTGGACCGGCGGATCACGGTGCGGATGCTGCTGCAGCACACCAGCGGGATCTTCAACTTCACCGGCGAGTACTTCGAGGACGGCACGTTCGCGCCGGGGATCCCCGCCACCACGGCGGGCAAGGAATGGGTGGAGGGCCGGTTCAGGACCTACCGGCCCGAAGATCTGGTCCGGCTGGCGCTGTCGAAGCCGGCGCGTTTCGAACCGGGCACCGGCTGGAGCTACTCCAACACCAACTACGTGCTGGCCCGGCTGCTGATCGAGAAGGTCACCGGCCACCCGGTCGCCGAGGAGATGCACCGGCTGATCCTGGGACCGCTCGGCCTGACGGGCACCGTCCAGCCGACCAGCGAGCCGGACATCCCCTCCCCGCACGCCCGCGCCTACTACCGCTACGAGGACGCCGGCGAGCACAAGACGGTCGACGTCACCCGGCACGACCCGTCCTGGATCTCCAGCGGCGGCGACATGGTCTCCACCACCCGGGACCTGCACACGTTCATCTCCGCCCTGATGGGCGGCAGGCTCCTGCCGGACGCGCTGCTGGCCGAGATGCGCACCCCGCACCCGACGGGCGTTCCGAACATGGGCTACGGCCTGGGCGTGTTCGTGCTGACCACGGACGGCGGCGGCACCGTCATCTCCCACAACGGCGGCATGGCGGGCCACGCGGCGCTGATGTACAGCACGCCCGACGGCGGCACGACCCTGACCGCCGCGCTGAACTACGTCGACGACGCCGCGCTGTCCATGGGCGAGGTGTTCCAGAAGGCGACGCAGCGCCTGGTCGCCGAGGTGTTCGACGGCGGACAGGCCGGGCCGGCTCGGTAGAAGGCCGGGTCACACGGACCCGCACGGGCCGGGTCGACTCGTCCGTCCCGGCCGGCACCCGCCGGCCTGGACGACCGGCCCCACCCGGACCGCACACCGCGGCAGGCCGACGCCGAAGGGCGACCCCGGCCCGGAGCAGCCACCACGGACGCGCGCCCGGCATGCCAAGGCGGCGTACTCCGACACCGCGTCGGAGTACCCCGCCTCGTCCGTGCGCAGGACGGCCTGGGGCCACGCCCAGCCCCCATGTAACGGCGGACCTCGGTCCGCTCGTCAGTCTGCTCCACCAGCACCGCACCGACCGCCTCCACGGGGCCGCAGCGGACGTCCGCCGTCTCCGACCTGCTCCATCCGGCCGGCGCGCTCACAGCCGTCCCCGCGCAGACTGGCGCTGTCGCGCCTGCTGGGCGCTCTCCCCCGCATGGCGATTCCTGAGGTCATCCCCATCGGATACGAGTCCGACCACCACAGCGACACGATCAGCCACTGGGACGGCGGGCAGTTCCTCGCCGTCACCGAGGTCTTCGAAGGCGACCGGCACGCCGAGCTCCACCCGGAGGGCATCGGCTTCTACGAGCCCTGGGACGGGTCCTACGACACCTGAACCCCCCGATCCGCATGCAGGCGCACCTGAGCGTGGTGTGTCCAGGGATTCAAGGTTCCGGTTGAAGGTGGACGAGGATCATCCGGTGGTCCTCGTCCACCACGTGGGTGGATCGGACCCTGTACCGGCCGGGTTCGAGATCGATGGTGAACCGTTCGTCGGGATCCAGCTCAGCGCCGGGAACCGCGGAGTCGAAGAGGACGGCCGCCTCCTGGACCTGCCAGATCAGGTCCTCGTCATCGTCATCGTCCGGTCTCCCCGCGAGGGCTCGCCTGGCCGCCGCGACCAGTTCGGTTTCGGAGTATGCGGCGGCCCAACGCACGAAGAGGCGCTCGTTCGTCAGGTAGGTCGTCATGACCGGTTCGTCGCCGAGGACGAGGGCCTGTTGCGCGCCGACAGCCACGAGGCCGATGTAGCCCTCGACCGCACAGGCGCGGCCGTAGTCACCCCAGGTCTCCACGGAGCCGTCGTTGTCATCCACACCCGCCCAGCCGTCCAGCTCGGACTCAGGGACGGCGATCAACGGGCCTCCCGCGCTCTGGACCCAAGTGTGGATCATTGACGACCTCGCTCTCATCGGCGTACCCGCGGAAGGCAGCGACCCCGGCAGGACCGTTCGCCCATGATCACATAGCCTCTCTCCGTCGGAGGAGCCCCGAAGAGGGGCTCCGATGTCGCAGCTCTGATCGGCCACCGGCCGCGACCTGCGGAGACCGGCCACCAGGGCGAGTGAGCAGACCTCTCCCCGCACGCCGGTCCTCGTCGTTTCGTATCGCTTCTCGTACCCCTGCGCCCCGGATGCGCCCTGTCCTCGCGGATCTGGATGATCTCCTGCACGGTCCCGGCCGCCTGTGAAGACGACTCGGTCATGGCACTGGCCAAGGGTTACGCTTGCGGGCGTCTTGGCTGGCCCTCGCTGCTCTCCGTACGCCTGCGGAACAGTGACGGAATGAAAGCAGGAGGCCGCTCCATGGCGATCCCCAGGAAGGGCTCGCGGCTCATCACGGTCGACGGCGTCGTCTACCGCTGGCGGATCCGCCGCAGACCCACCTACTGCCAGGGGAACGGCTGGGGACCGCTGACCTTCGCCGTCGAACCAGCCGACAGGCCGGGCCGCGTCCTCCTGGTGGCGCTGCCCTGTTCCCGGCCGGACGCCTGGCTCGGGGAGCGCAGCATAGCCGTACAGCCGGCACTCGTGGCAGCGGTCATACAGACGGCTCTGAAGCGCGATTGGGATCCGCGGCAGATGGGAAGCGCCTTCGTCCTCGATCTCAGCGAGGACGGCCTGGCCGACCTGATGAGCGGGCAGCCGCCTTCCTACGGAGTCCCGTTCATGCGGAGATAGCGGACTCCGGGGAGTATGCAATGAACCGAGACTCGAGAAAGCAGGAAGGCCCTGAACAGGGCAATGCCTGCTCAAGGGCCTTCTTCGGGTGGCGCGGCCGAGAGGACTCGAACCCCTAACCTTCTGATCCGTAGTGGAAGCCTCACATAGCCACCGCGCATCCTCTGACCAGTGAGAATGCTCCGACCGCTACGCCGGTAGCCTGGATTTCGGCACGCATTCGGCATGACCAAGGTCTGAGTGTCACGCCAACAAGAGCATCGGCACCTCAGGCCCCCTCTTGCCGCACCCGAGAACGGCCCTCTACGCGGTGCTCAGCATCATCGTTCGTAATCAGCAGTACTGAACAGGGAGGGCAGTCCTGAGCCGTTTTCCAGCAGAGATTGCAAAGCAGGCTCCACTATGGGAGGCGTGAAGGTTTGGCAGATGTTGTCACGGATCACCCTGGCTATCGCTGCGGTGGCCGTAGCTCTGGCGTTGGTGTGGGTGTTAGGGCCGGGCGCGGCCTGGGTTCTGGAGCACTTCGACGGGGTCAGGGGACTGGCCGGTAAGGACCTGGCGGCGGCGCTGGATGCGATTCGTGGCCGAGCGCTAGCCATTGCCACTGGGTTGATCGCGCTGGTGGCGGTGTACTACACCGCGCGTAACGCCGCCACCGCGCGCCGCACCTTTGAACTAGGCGAGCAAGGCCATGTCACTGACCGTTACACCAAGGCCATCGAGCAACTCGGCTCTGACAAGCTCGACATTCGTCTCGGTGGCATCTACGCCTTGGAGCGCATCGCCCGCGACTCCGTTCGTGACCATCCCACCGTCATGGAGGTATTGGCAGGCTTCATCCGGGAGCACTTACACGATGATGTTGAGGTGGACGAAGCAGGAGCGGTGAAGCCTCGAAAACATCCGTTGCGGACGGATCTACGGGCTGCCCTGACGGTGATCGGGCGACGTTTAGTCGAACAGGACCTTCCCGGTGGGATCGACCTCACCGGCGCAAACCTCGGCCGCGCAAACCTAACCAACGCAAACCTCTCCGGTGTGAACCTCATCGGCGCGAACCTCACCCGCGCCGACCTCACCGAGGCGAACCTCCACCTCGCAGACCTCACCGACGCAAACCTCACCGAGGCGAACCTCCACCTCGCAGACCTCACCGACGCAAACCTCACCCGCGCCGACCTCACCAACGCGAACCTCCACCTCGCAGACCTCACCGACGCAAACCTCACCCGCGCCGACCTCACCAACGCGAACCTCCACCTCGCAGACCTCATCGGCACAGACCTCATCGACGCTAACCTCATTGGTATAGACCTCACCGGCGCGAACCTCACCCGCGCGAACCTCACCCGCGCGAACCTCACCCGCGCTGACCTCAGCGACGCGAACCTCACCGACACGGATCTCATTGACGCGGAGCTCACCGACGCGGAGCTCCGCCTCACGGAACTCACCGACACGGACCTCACCCGCGCGAACCTCACCCGCGCTGACCTCACCGGCGCGAACCTCACCCGCGCGAACCTCACTGATGTTCGCTTCCCGGGAAGACGCCCGACGGAGGCAATCCTCGGTGGCGTGGTCGGGCTGCCAGCGGATTGGAACGGATCGGAGGAGGAGTTCACCCTGGAGTGAGAATGCTCGGTCCACAAGAGAATGACCCAGTTTCGGAGCGCGCTAAAAGCATCCGCACGCTTGCGTTTCGACAGCATGCCTACGAGCCGCCGCAGAATCCGCAGAACCCCGAGATTGAAACTGCTCCCGCTGGTCAGCACCGTGTCACAGCTCAGCGGAGGATCCGCCGCAGAATGTCGCAGAATCCCGCTCGACAGCCGGGGCACGGCGCCGCTCCCAGATTCTGCGGGGTTCTGTGAAATTCTGCGGCTGACAGACACTGGCACAGATGCAACCTGCTGAACTGGGAAAACGTGCGTCCGCAGGGGTTCTGCGGATTCTACGGCGGCTCCCTAGGACCGGGGAGGATCGCTCACCAGGACCCCGACGGGCGCCAGCGCTTACCGTCGTAGCCTGGAGGGCAATGTTCCTCAGCGAGGGAGCACGATGAGTCAGAGCAACGAGCAGCCCGCTTACCTCCGGATCGCGGATGACCTCCGCGCCCAGATTCAGGCCGGCGACCCACCGCCGGGCGGCATGCTGGGTTCCGACGCCGTCCTTGTGCGAACGTACGGCGTTGCCCGGGGCACCGTTCGACAAGCGGTCGCCGAGCTGGAGCGTCTGGGCCTGGTAGTAAGCGAGATGGGCAGGGGCCGGCGCGTCGTCGGTGGAACGTCCGGTGAGCCCCCTTCCCCTTCGACGCGGTACGAGACCGTAGCCGCGGCTCTTCGTCAGGACATCGCCAGTGGCAAGCTCTCACAGGGCAGTCAGCTTCCCCGAGAGGCAATGCTGGCTGAGCAGCACGGGGTGTCCAAGGGAACCGCACGCCAGGCGCTCCAGATGCTGGCCGCCGAAGGGCGGATCACAGCGGTTCACGGTAAGGGATGGTTCGTGGGTGACGCGCAGGGCGCGCTGACCCGGACTGAGGAGGTTGCGGAGTCCATCCGGAAAGCGATTCTTGCGGGCGACTTTCCGAGAGAATCACGCATTCCCGGAGAATCCGCGCTTGCTGAGCAGTACGGCGTAGCACGAGTTACCGTAAGACGTGCCATAGCCCTTCTGGAAGCAGAGGGAATCGTAGAGAGCAGAAGAGGGGTCGGGCGAATCGTCACCCGTTCTCCTCAATAAGTGATAGACCGTGGACCGCTCAACGAACAGGCAGGTTCCATTGAACGAGTCACAGACAACCATCCTGCCCTTCACTTCCTCCGCAGCACGCGAGACTCTCGATGCAGCATGCCGGAAAGTCGGGCTCCACGCAGAAGACGCAGCACTCCTCCGCCTGGGAGAGAACGCCATATTCCAGCTCTCAACAGAGAAGGTGATTGTTAGAATCGCCCGCAGCGCCGAGGTCCTTCCCGATGCGAGGAAAGAAGTCGCCGTCGCCGAATGGTTACGTGAGTCAGGTCTACCCGCGGCAGAGCCTGCGGACTATGAGCAGCCCCTGATAATTCAAGGTAGGCCGGTCACTTTCTGGCGCCTGATCGAGAATAACGGCGACAAGGCAAGCGTGAGAGACCTTGCCCGAATTCTCCGGCAGCTCCACAACCTGCCGGTCCCTTCAGATCTCCCTCTGCCTGATTTTGATATCTTCGGCCGCGTTTCCGAGCGCATCGCTAAGACAGAGGCACTCTCGGATCAGGACCACGAGTTCCTTACGGCCCGTCTCATTGAACTGCGCGAGAAGTACGAGAGCCTCCGCTACCCGCTAACTCCGTGCGCGGTGCATGGGGATGCTCACCAGCAGAACCTGATCGTTGCGCTCGACGGCACGGTCTTGCTCATCGACTTCGAGCGGTTCGCCTTCGGTCCGCCAGAAACGGATTTGGCAGTCACCGCGACAGAACGCCTCATAGGCTGGCACACCGCCGGAGAGTATGAGAGCTTCGCCGATGCTTACGGCTTCGATGTCATTTCCTGGGAGGGATTCCCCGTACTCCGCTCGATCAATGAGCTGAAGATGACCACTTGGCTCATGCAGAACGTAAATGAGAGCGAAAGGGTTGCCCAGGAATTCAGGATGCGCTTCGCCTCCCTTCACGACGATGAGGCACCGCGCTCGTGGACACCGTTCTAGGCGATTGACGGATACTTGCCGCTTACCAGCTCCCGAAAGCTCTCGACTTCGCGGTTTCCCCGGTATTCCTTCAGATCGGCGCAGAGATCGGAGACGTACCGGAGATAGCGCATCGACTTGAGAGAACCCGCAAGCTCGACAGCTTCGGTAGCCAAGACAGCAGCTTGGCACGGCTCGCCCTGGTGGACGTACGTAGCCGCCTGCACCAGACGGATGAACGCGAGGGTGCGAGCGTAAACGGGATCAGTGAGTTCGAGGCAGCGACCGACGAATTCTTGCGCGATAAGCGGTTTCCGTAGATCCCGGAAACAGTGCGCTCCCTCTCCCGCCAGTTCAGCGTCATCGAAGTAGCTGATCCACTCGGGATCGTCGGCAACGTTCCGGCTCTCGAAGAGCTTTTCGGCCTCGCGAAGTGCCTGGGAGCATGCCGCATCGTCGCCGTTGCCCGCGTGGGCTCTCGCTTCCATGGCAAGGAAGCTCGCCATGGTGGTGCCGCTCGCGACTCCCTTCGAGCCTTCCTGTGCCGCCCTGGCAAGCTGTATCGCCTGCTGAAAGTTCCCCAGATAGTTCGCCTGGTGGCTCATGTTGCCGAGTAACCGTCCCCCGAGCATGCGATCACCCGCGGCCTGGGCGAGGCGGAGCGCCTGGATCATGTAGCGCTGAGCAAGCCCGTGACGTCCCAGGTCGTAGGCCGTCCAACCGAGAAGTTGGGCAACTTCGGCAGCAGCGGAGAACAGCTCTCGCCCAACGGGTTCGGTGAACTTTCCTTCCAGGAGCGGGCTCACATCGCGGACGTAGTACTGCGCCAGGGCCGCGCGAGCATGCCCGCCACCGAACTGAAAGTCCAGCTTCATGAAGAGCTGAGTGGTCATGCGAACGGCCCGGACATCGGACTCTCCCACATTGAGGCTTTTTCATCCTGATGGCCCAGGTCACGACGGACCTGCAGAAGGCGGTAGC
>NZ_BAAAUT010000027.1:0-101455 GCF_039534085.1 Planomonospora alba | reverse complement strand
TGCTGCCGCGTAGCCGCAAGCCCTGATGTGTCTATCGAACCGGGGCAACTCCAGAAGCGCTCGTAGCAGGTCTGCCAGGGACCGTAGCGCTCGGGGATGTCCCGCCAGGGCGCTCCGGTCCTCAGCCTCCACAGGATGCCGTTGACGACCTCGCGGTGGTTGCGCCAGGGGCGTCCCCTGCCGTCGGTCGCGGGCAGCAGCGGCTCGATCCGCTGCCATGCCTTGTCGGCCGGTTCGCCACGTCGCACCATGGCCGATCATCTAACCGCACCGGCCGTGATCATTTATCAGACACGGCCTAGCCCTGAGCGGCCGGACCACTGTCTGAAGCTCCGGGCCACCGCCAATCAAAGATCGCTGTGGCCGCTTTCCAAAGTAACTTGGCTGCCGTTGCCGGGCTCCTTAACGTCACTGGCCGTTCGATTGCTGCTCAAGCCCCGTCTCACTCCGGTCCGGGCGCGGGGTGGCGGGGCGGGAGCGGGGGGATGGCCAGGCGCGGCCGGTCGGCCGGGTTGGGCGTGTGCGGCGGGTGGGTGACCAGGCGCTCCAGGGCGATCTCGATCGCCCTGTCCAGTTGGGTGTCGATCCCGGCGGCGTAGTCCTGGGGGGTGATGTCCACCTCGATGTCGGGGTCGGTGCCGTAGTTCTCCACCCGCCAGCCCACGTCGTCGAAGGCGAAGGAGAACTCCGGCTGGGTGGTGACGGTGCCGTCGGCGAGCTGGTGGCGGGGCCAGATGCCGATGACGCCGCCCCAGGTGCGCTTGCCGATCAGCGGGCCCAGACCGAGGAGCTTGAAGGTGTGGCTGAAGATGTCGCCGTCGGAGCCGGCCCACTCGTTGGTGACGGCGACCATCGGGCCGCGGGGCGACTCCTCCGGGTAGGGCTCGGGGGCGCCCCAGCGGGGGTGGTTGTAGCCCAGGCGGCGGCGGGCCAGTTTCTCCAGCAGCAGGGCGGAGACGTGGCCGCCGCCGTTGAAGCGGACGTCGACGATCAGGGCCTCGCGGTCGTACTCGGTCAGGAATCCGCGGTGGAACTCGGCGTAGCCGCCGGCGCCCATGTCGGGGATGTGCAGGTAGCCGACGCGGCCGCCGCTGCGCTCGTGGCAGCGGGCGCGGTTGTCGCGGACCCAGTCGCGGTAGCGGCCCGGCTGCTCGTCGGCGATGGCCTTGACGGTGACGGTCCACCGGGCATCGCCGCGGGCGAGGGTGAGCTCCACCTCCTGGTCGGCCTGGTTGACCAGGTGCTCGCCGGGGCCGGTGGCCGGATCGACGGGCTGGCCGTTGACGGCCAGGAGCGCGTCGCCGGGCCGTACGTCGACGCCGAGGCGGTTGAGCGGTGAGGTGGTCTCGGGGTCCCAGCGGTCGCCGTCGACGATCCGGGCGACGCGGTGGTGCTCGCCGTCGAAGGCGACGTCGGCGCCGAGTTTGCCCTGGCGGTAGTGGGGGCGGGGGCGGTAGGCGCCGCCGCTCTCGTAGGCGTGGGAGGTGCCGAGTTCGCCGAGGAGCTCCCAGAGCAGGTCGGAGAACTCGCCGCGGGTGGTGATGCGGTCCACCAGCGGCAGGTAGCGCCGGTAGACGCCCTCCCAGTCGATCCCGGCCATGTCCTCGGCCCAGAAGTGCTCGCGCTGCAGGCGCCAGGCCTCGCGGAACATCTGCCGCCACTCGGCGTCGGGGCAGACGGAGACCTTGACGCGCGACAGGTCGATCCAGCCGCTCTCGCGGCCGGGGCTCTCGTCGTCCTCGGGTGTCTCGCCGGCCTTGACGACGCGCAGCCGGGAGCCGGAGCGGTACAGCAGGGTGGTGCCGTCGCGGCCGAGGCGGAAGTCGGACACGTCGGTGACGAGGGTCTCGTGCTTGTGCTCGACGAGGTCGTAGGCGTGCAGGGTGCCGTCGGAGAACTCGGCGTAGTCGTCGCCGAGGGCGCCCTCGACGGGGTAGGTGAGGTAGATGACCTTGTCCTTGACGGCGGCGACGGTCTCGTAGCGGCACTCGGGGACGGGGAAGGTGACGATCCGGCCGGGCAGGCCGTCGGTGTCGATGACGAACTCCACCTCTTCCTCCTCGTCGCCGTCACCGCCGTCGGAAAGGGGGCGGGGTTCGGGGACGAACGGCGAGCCGGTGCCGGCGCGCAGCGTGAGGGCGTAGAGGCGGGAGCCGAGGGGGAAGCCGAGGTCGAACCGGAGTTCGTCGTAGACCGGGTTGAAGACGCGCCGGCCGATGAAGTAGAGGTAGCGGCCGGAGGGGTCGAAGGCCGGGCAGCGGTCGTGCAGGACGGGGTCGGTGGCGGGGTAGGTCTGGCCGGTCTCGGCGCGGCAGAGCCTGATCGCGGTGGTCTGCGCGGTGCCGGGGACGGCGTAGGCGAGCCAGCGGCCGTCGGGGGACCAGACGGGGTCCTCGATCGCGCCGAACCGGCTGGAGTCGATCACAGTGGCCTTCGCGGGTTCGGCCGCCAGGTCGACCAGGAGCAGTTCGTTGCGGTGGTTGGTGACGGCGACGGTGTCGGCCTTGGGGGAGACCTCCAGGGCGGTGATCCGCCCGGTGTCGAGGTGGTCGAGCGGGAGCGGTGCGGTGTCGCCGTCGGCGGCCAGCACGGTGAGGATCTCCCGGTCGCGGTCGTCGCTGGCCGCGGTGATCAGGCGCTTGCCGTCGTTGAGCCAGGTCAGCAGGCGGTAGCGGGTGCCGGAGGGGGCGCCGTGCCGGCGGACCGGCCCCTCCCAGGCGGCGAAGGAGAACGCCTTGCCGCGGGTGGTGATCGCCAGGCCGCTGCCGTCGGGGCTGAGGGTGGCGCTGTCGAGGTAGTCCTCGGCGGGGACGAAGCGGCGGTTGCGCTGGGTGCGGGAGCTGCGCAGGGTCACCTCGACGCGGTGGGACTCGCCCGCGTCGATCAGGTAGAGGTCGCCGCCGGCGTGGTAGACGAGCCGGTGGCCGTCGCCGGACAGGTTGCGGGCGTAGTAGTCGGTGTGGTCGGTGTGGCGGCGCAGGTCGGTGCCGTCGGCGGTGCAGGAGTAGACGTTGCCGACGCCCTCGTGGTCGGAGATGAAGTAGACGCGCTCGCCGGCCCAGCAGGGGGAGGCGAGGTTGCCGGGCAGGGTGATCAGCCGGCGGAAGGCGGTGGTGCCGATCCACAGGTCGCCGACGGTGCCGCCGCGGTAGCGCTTCCAGCGGGCGGGGTCGGCGGTGTTGCGGCCGAGCACGATCTGCGGGCCGTAGGAGATGGAGCCGGCCGGGCCGTACGGCAGGCGTTCGGGGGGGCGGTGGGGCAGGACGCGGTGGAGCCATTTCTGGCCGTGGAAGGGCTGGCCGGCGTCGCTGGCGTAGACGACGGCGCCGTCGGGGTCCCAGCCGGTGACGGTGGAGCGGGTCCCGTGGTAGGTGACGCGCCGGGAGGAGCCGCCGTCGGCGGGCATGACGTAGACCTCGTCGGGGCCCTCCTCGCGGCCGACGAAGGCGAGCCGGTCGCCGCGGGGTGAGAAACGGGGGTAGGCGGCCTCGGCGACCCCGGCGGTGAGGCGGAAGGCGCGCCCGCCGTCGGCGGGGACCATCCACAGGTCGTCCTCGGCCGCGAAGACGACGGCGTCACCGAAGATCGTGGGGAATCGCAGGTAGGCGGACATGGCGCTCACTCCGTGATCAGGCGGCTCGGACGTCTCCCGGCCGCCCGACCACGGAGCGGAGGCCGTGTCCGGCGGGGGACGTCCCCGGTGTCCCCGGGCCGTCACGTGGTGTGACGGCGGGGGTCTGGGAATCGTCCCCTCGGCGGTGCGGCGTTATTCAGCGCCCTCGGGACGTTTGCTCTCCCGCTTGGCCTGCTTGGCCTCGCGTGTGGCCTTGATGGCGGCCTTCTTCTGCTTGCCCGAGGCCTTGGTGGGCTTCTTCTTGTCTGCCATGCTTCCCCCCGATTTTTGTACTTCGATGCGCCTGATCGGCGACATCATTGTTGTTCATACCCTTTGCGGGGATTAGTCATCCGTCACTCCCGGCGGGGCGCGCGGTGGCCCGCCTCCCCGGCGGAGGGCCGCGAACGGCCGCCCGGCCCCGGTCAGGCGGTCCAGTCGGCCTGCGCGGCCCACTCCTCCACGGTCGTGGCGCCCGGCCGCAGCAGACCTGGCGGGGGCGGCGGGGACGGGGCCGCCGCGTCGCGCTCGTAGACCGCCGCGATCCCGGCGGCCGCCGCGGCCCCGACGACGGGCTCGATCAGCCGGCCGTACTCGGCGGGCCCGACCTGTGCGTAGCGGACCGGCCGGCCGGCGGCCGCCGCGACGGCCGCGGCGAGCCGGTCACCGGTGACGGCCTCCGGGCCGCTGACGATCAGGCGGGCGGAGGGCGGGGCCTGCGCCAGCGTCTCCGCGATGACGTCCCCCACGTCGTCGAGCGTCCCCCAGGGCACGGGGGCCTGCGGCGGCAGCGGGTAGGCCAGCTCGCCGTGCCGGAGCACCCGCCGTACCGACCAGGGTTGCAGGAGGTTCTCCAGGTACGGCCCGGCGGGGCCGATCACCCAGGAGTGCTCCACCCGCTCCGGCAGCCGGTCGCCGAGCAGCACCCGGGCGTCGACGAAGGGGGCGCCCACGGGGCCGGGGGGCAGAGGCATGCCGGGGTTGAACACCGCGCGGGGCACCCCGGCCTTGCCGAGCGCGGCCAGCACCGATTCGGCCTGTGCGACGGCGAGGGGGTCGAACACCTGGGGGAGATGGACCACGACGGCGTCGGCGCCGTCGTAGGCCCGCAGGAGGGCGGCGGTGTCGGTGAGGTCGGCGGAGGCGGAGCTCAGGGGGCGGACGTGGTGGCCCGCGGCGCGCAGCCTCCGCGCGATGCGCGTGCCCTGCGTGCCGGTGGCTCCGTGGACGGCGACGATCAGTTGTGTCATGCGCCGAGGCTAAGTCCGTCATTTCATATTTTGAAGTAGGCAGTTTTGCTGTAGTAAGTACACCTATGGAAACACTTCAGGTGAAGGCGGCGGTCACCCCCGAGGAGTGCGTGGTGACCCGGACGCTCGCCTTCGTCGGCAGCAGGTGGACCCCGCTGGTGATCTGGCACCTGCTCGACGGGCCGCGGCGGTACGGGGATCTGCGCCGTCTCCTGCCCGGCATCAGCCCGAAGACGCTCGCCGACCGGTTGCACGCGCTCGAGGAGCAGGGGCTGACGACCCGCACGGTGTATCCGGAGAAGCCGCCCCGGGTGGAGTACGCGCTGACCCCGCGGGGGCGGGCGCTCGGCGAGATCCTCGACTCGGTCGCCCGGTGGGCCGAGGAGGACGAGCGCGCCGGTGCTCGTGCGGCCACCTGACCGCGGCGTGCGACGCCCGGCAAAGAACAGGTAAATCGCAGCCCTCGGAACGGCTAATGATCTTCATGATTGGGCAGAACGTCGGCACACGCCTTGCTTCCGGGGAGGTGCGGCATGGCCTGGTCGCAAGACGAGGAGCGAATGCTGCTGCAGATCGAGCGTCACCTCATCGACGAGGACCCGCGACTCGCCGCGCGGTTGGAGTCGTTCAACGAGCGCGTCCAGCGCCGGGAGAACGACCGCCGCCGGCGGGAGACCGACGCGGCGCCGGCCCGATCGCGCAGACGCCCTCGCCGGTCGACGGTCATCATCATGATCAGCTGGATGCTGATCGCGACCCTGATCGCGATGCTGCTCGTCATGGTGCTGCGGCACGACGCCGCCGCCGCGCTCCCGCTCTGACCACGTTCCGTCCCCGGGCCCCGGCCCGCCGTGCCGCGGCCCGGCGCAGGACGGGTGCGGTCCCCGGAGATCGTGGGGAGACCGGCTCCGCCTGAGGTCCGGCGGCCGCCGGACGGGTGGGGCCTCCGGTCCGGGGCCGGTGGGACTCCGGTGCGGGCGCGGGCTCAGCGCAGGGCGCGCAGGAACGCGGCGGCCACCGGGGCCGCGTCCGAGCCGCCGCCCTCGCCGTCCTCGACGATCACCGCGAAGGCCAGGTCGCCCTGGAATCCGATGAACCAGGCGTGGGTCTTCAGGTCGCCGGCCGGGCCGTACTCGGCGGTGCCGGTCTTGCCCCGGGTGCCCGGGGGGAGGCCGGCGTCCTTGGCGGTGCCCTTGGTGACCACGGCGGCCATCATCCGGTGCATCCGGTCGGTGACGCCCTCCGGCAGGGCCTGCGGCTGGTGCTCCTGCTCCAGGGACGGCACCAGGGTCGGCGGGCGCCAGGTGCCGTCGGCCAGCGCCGCGGCGACCGAGGCCATCATCAGCGGACTGGCGGTGATGCGCCCCTGCCCGAAGGACTCGGCGGCCAGCTCGGCGTCGCTTTCGGCGCGGGGGACGCTTCCCCCCCTGGCCTCGGCGACCCCGATGTCGAGCTTCTTGTTGAAGCCGAGGCTCTCGGCGGTCCGCACCAGCTCCTCCGGGCTCAGCCGCTCCTTCGCCAGCGGGGCGAAGGTGGTGTTGCAGGAGTAGGCGAAGGAGTCGGAGAAGGTCACCGAGCCGTAGGCGGCGTGGTGGGAGTTGCGGATGGGCAGCCCGCCGACGTTGACGTCCTTGGGGCAGGTGACGCGCTCGGCGGGGTCCAGCCCGTCGGCCAGGAGGCCCACGGCGGTGACGGCCTTGAAGGTGGAGCCGGGCGGGTAGGCGCCGCTCAGGGCGCGGTTGAAGCCGCCCTTGTTGTTGACGACGGCGAGGATCTCGCCGGTCGAGGGCTTGATCACCACCATCGAGGCGGTCTTGTCCAGGTCGCGTACGGCGCCGGCGGCGGCGTCCTGGACCCGCAGGTCCAGGCTGGTCTCCAGCGGTTCGCCCGGCTTGCCGTCGATGGTGCCGACGGTTTCGGCGTCCTCGGCGTTCTTGCCTCCGGGGGCGACGAGGCGGATCTCGGTGCTGGGGGTGCCGGCCAGGCGCTCCTGGAACCTCTCCTGCAGCCCGCCCCGGCCGATGGCCTGGCCGGTCCGGTAGGAGGGGCCGAGCCTGTCGACGTCCTCGGCGGTGGCCTTGTCCAGGAACCCGGTGAGCTGCTGCACGGAGCCGCCCACGCCGGCGCCGTCGATGCGCTCGCCGCCGGCCGAGGTGATGGCGGCCCGGTCCGGCCAGACGGTCTTCAGCGCGAAGGAGGAGCCGGCCGTGAGGTCGGGGTGGACGGCCTCGGGGGACCAGTCGACCTTCCAGTGCCGGTCGACGACCGCCAGGTCGACGGTCCCGGAGTAGCTCCACTCGCCGACGTTCTTCAGCCGCAGCGTGGCGGTGTAGGCCGCCTCCGCGGTGCCGTCCCCGGTCTCGCGCACCGAGTCGAGCCGCACCGCGGTGCTCTCCACCGCCCAGCCCTTGCGCATCGCCTCGTAGGTGGGGGTGAAGGCGGGGTCGGCGGTGCCCAGTTCGGCGCGCATCGCGGTCAGGTCGCCTCGCTGCCAGGCCTGGGTGAAGCGCTGCGCGACCTCCTGCGGGGTGCCGCGCGTGTGGAGGTACCACCAGGCGCCGCCGCCGGCGGCGCCCGCCACCAGCGCGGCGGCCACGGTTCCGATCACGATCGTCCTGGTACGCGGCATCTGGCCATCCCCGTTCGCCGAAGCTCAGCGGCACCACCCTAGCGTGACCATTCCGGCATACGGCGAAAACGATCAGTTCTCCGGGGTGCGGCGGGGGGCGTAGGCGGGCACGTACTCCTGCCCGGACAGGCGCTGGATCGCCATCATGATCTCGTCGGTCACCCGGCGGCGGTCGCGGGCGCTGCTCTCCGATCCGGTGAACGTCAGCGGCTCGCCGATGCGGACCTCGATCCGGCCGAGGCGCGGCACCGTGGCGCCGATCGGCAGCACCCTGTCGGTGCCGACCATCGCCACCGGGACCACCGGGGCCCCGGTGGCCAGGGCCAGCCAGGCGACGCCGATCTTTCCCCGGTACAGGCGGCCGTCGGGGGAGCGGGTGCCCTCGGGGTAGATGCCGAACAGCCCGCCGTCCTTGAGGACCCTGGCCGCGGCGTCGAGCATGTCCTGCGCGGCGGTGGGGCTCTGCCGGTCGATGGCGATCTGGCCGGTGGCCCGCATCCACGCGGCGGTGACGGGGTTGCCGGTGAAGTACTCCAGCTTGGCGACGAAGCGCACCTGGCGGGGGACCACCAGCGGCAGGAAGGTCGAGTCGAGGACCGACAGGTGGTTGGAGGCCAGGATGGCCGGTCCCGCGGCGGGGACGTGCTCGACCCCGGTGGCCTTGGTCGGCCAGAGCAGGTGCAGGAAGGGAGCGCTGACGATCTTTGCCAGGCGGTAGAGCACGGACTCTCCTCACGGACGCGGGAACACCACCCTAGGTGGTGCTCCGGTGACCGGAGGGTGTAGACACCCGAACAAGCGGAGTCTTGGTGTTTGTAGATCACCGCCAACCCGCGTGCCTCCGGCGGGGCGGGGAGGGCCCCGGTGCCGGGCCGGCGGGGTCATTGCGGTCGCCCGCCGGGTGCGCTTCGTCCCCGCAGGGACCGGGGAGCGCGGCGGGGGAGTGCGGGGAAGGGAAAGCCCCGCGGGTGCCGGGCACCCGCGGGGCTGAACGTTTAGCGCCGATGTGGCGGTCGCCTCCTCGGCGAGAGGCACAACACGGCTCCAGCCGAACGGTATTCCGTGAAGGCGGTAATTTGCGGCCCGGGGGACACAAACCACATCGGCACGAAGACTCTAACGGACGCGGGGAGGTGGTTATTCCACTTCCCCCTCACCGGTGCGCCGGACACGGCGGGCGCGGAGGCGCCGGACGGCCGCGGGCCCGCCCGGACAGGTGCCGCAGGGGGCGCCTGACCTGCGGCCGCGCGGGCGCATGCGGCGGGGGCGGCGCGCCGGGCACACGGGGGCCCCGGTCCCGCGGAGCCGGGGCCGGTTCCTGCGGAAGCGCGGTTCCTGCGGGGTTCGGTCGGCGGCGCGGTCAGCCCTGCGGGGGCGCTGGGCAGGGCAGGCGCACGGTGAAGACGGTGCCGCCGCCCTCGCGGGGGCCTGCGCTGATGGTGCCGCCGTGCGCCTCCACGATGGCCCTGGTGATGGCCAGGCCCAGCCCGGTGCCCTTGATCCCCGCCTCCTGCGCGGTCGAGGCGCGGAAGAAGCGGGTGAACAGCTGCGGGTACTGCTCGGCGGGGATGCCGATGCCGGTGTCGGCCACCGTCACGACGGCGGTGCGGCCCCCGGTGCGGCCCCCGGCGCACCCCCCGCCGTCGGCGCCGCGGACGTCGCCCTCGCCGCCGGTGCCGACGGCCACGGTGACGGTGCCGCCCTCGGGGGTGTACTTGACGGCGTTGGACAGCAGGTTGTCCAGGACCTGGCGGAGCCGTACCGGGTCGGCGTGCACGGGCAGCTGGACGTCCAGGTCGGCGGCGACGGTCAGGCGCCTGGCCTCGGCGGCGGCGCGGTGGTCGTCGACGGCCTGGCGCACCATGCGGGTCAGGGAGACGGGGCGGGGGTCGATGCAGATGTGCCCGGCGTCCAGCCGCGCCAGGTCCAGCAGGTCGTCGACCAGGCGCAGCAGGTGGGCGCTGGTGCGGTCGATGATGCCGGCGAACATGCGCTGGGTGTCGGTCAGCCCGGGGCTGTCCACGAGCATCTCGACGTAGCCGCGGATCGCGCCGATGGGGTTGCGCAGCTCGTGGCTGACCAGCGCCACCAGCTCGTCCTTCATCCGGTCGTGCTCCTCGGCCAGCCGGTGGCGCTCGGTCACGTCGGTGGAGATGCCGTCGGCGAACAGTCGGCCGTCCTCGCGGCGCGGCGTGCTGCGGATCCAGATCCAGCGCACGACGCCGTCCATGCCGACGAAGCGGCACTCGATCTGCGCCGCCTCCCCGGAGCGGACCCTGTCGTCGAAGGAGGCGTAGTCCGCCAGGTCGTCGGGGTGGACGTGGCGGAGCATGAGGCCGGAGATGTCGGCGTCGCCGGGGACGGGGTCGCCGAAGATCCCCGCGGCGCGCTGGCTCTGGTAGACCGAGCGGGTCCGGCGGTCCGGGAGGATCTCGATGGTCCACACGTTGTCGTCGATCTGCGAGACGACCTGGTCGAAGTGGCGGCGGCTGGCGGCCAGGGCCAGGGTGAGCTCCTCCGCGCGGCGGCGTTCGAGGTAGCGGCCGACGTGCGCGCAGACGCCGTCGAGCATGGCGGCCAGGTCGTCGTCGGGCTCCTGGACGGCGTCGCTGCAGAAGATCAGCACCCCCAGCACCTGGTCGCCGCTGCGGACCGGCAGGGCGACGGCCGTGCGCAGGCCCGCCTCCAGCGCCTCCTGCCTGCGGGTGAAGGGCCGCGGGTCGGTCCGCAGGTCGCTGACCCAGGCGACCTGACCGCTCTCCCACACCAGCCCCGCCAGGCCCTGCCCCGGCCCGGCCTTCTCCTGCGGGTCGCAGGAGAAGGCCACCCCGGGCCTGCTCCAGGAGCCGACGCACGCCAGGAGGCCCTGCTCGGAGCCGATCTGCCAGTACTCCCCGTAGGACCAGTCCAGCGCGCGGACGACCGCGGTGAGCACGCCCGCGGAGGCCTGCTCGCTGCAGGTCGCCTCGGCCAGCACCTGGGCCACCGCGTGCTGGGCGTCGCGCAGCACCTGGGCGCGGTGCTGGTCGGTGACGTCGTGCAGGGCCGAGACCGCGCCCAACCGGCGTCCGTCGGCGGTGGCGATGGGACGGCTGTTGACCACGCACCGGCGCGCCGCGGCCCCGGGCGGGCGGATGACCAGATGCTGGCCCTCGACGTGCTCGCCGGCGAACGCGCGCGCCAGCGGGGAGTGCTCCGGCCGGAGCCGGGTGCGGCCGTCGGGGGCGAACAGGCGGTCGCTGTGCGGCCAGGGGCCGTCGCCCGCCGCGGGTCCGTCGGGGAGCCGGTGGATCTCGCGGGCCGCCCGGTTGACCACCGTCAGCCGGCCGTCGTTGTCGCAGGCCATGACCCCCACCTGCAGGCTGTCGAGCAGCGCCTGCAGGAACGTGCGCTCCTCCTCGAGCTGCCGCTGGGCCGCCCGCCGGTCGCTGATGTCGTGCACGAACGCGTGGACGGCGGGCTCGCCGTGCACGTCGTCGATCTGCAGGGCCATCTCGACGGGGAACTCCCGGCCGTCCCGGTCGGTGACGGTCAGCTCCACGCGGTGGTCGGGCAGTACCGAGGAGCCGTGCCGGATCAGGTGGACCAGCCCCTCGTCGTAGCGGCGGCGCAGCGGCGGCGGGGCGAGCAGCTCGGTCACCCGGCGGCCGAGGGCCTCGGCGGCGGGCCAGCCGAACAGCCGCTCGGCTGCGGCGTTCCACGCCCGGACCGTCCCGCGGGCGTCGAGCGAGATGAACGCGTCCCGGGCGCGCTCCAGGATCTCCTGCAGCGTCTCGGCGTCCCCGAGCCGTCCGACCGTCCCCATGTCCGCCCCCCAGACAGGCACGTTTCCCTGCACCGCAATCTATGTCACGGTATGCGCCTGCCCGGTGCCGGTCCGCGCTCGCCCTCCCCGCGGGCCCCCGGTTGCCCGAAGATCGTCCCATGAGTGATGCGACCGACGCCTTCTACCTGCCGGCCGGCGGCGACGTGTACGAGCCGACCCGCGCGACGGAGAGCCCCTGGGACACCGCGGCCCAGCACGGCGGGCCGCCCACGGCGCTGCTGGCGCACGCGATCGACGCCGCGGCCGGCCCGGGCCTGCGCCTGGCCCGGATCTCGGTGGACTTCCTCGGCCCGATCCCGCGGCGCCCGGTGCGCGTCGAGGTCTCCCCGGTCAGGCCGGGCCGCCAGGTCAGCCTCTCCGAGGCGCGGCTGGTGGCCGGCGACCGTACCGCGGTGACCGCCCGTGCCTGGCACATCGCGACAGGGCCGACCCCGCCGGCCGGCGGCGAGCCGTTCCGGCCGCCGGAGCCGCCCCGGGCCGGGCCCGACCGGCTCGACGTCCCCGGCCTGACCGGCTGGGGCTACGGCGAGGCCGTGGAGTGGCGCTTCACCGGCGGTGGCGGCGCCACCGGCTCGGCGCGGGTGTGGACGCGGGTGCGCCTGCCGCTGATCGCGGGGGAGAGGCTCACCGGCCTGGCCCGGACGCTGATCGTCGCCGACTCGGCCAACGGGCTGTCGGCGGCCCTGCCGATGCGGGAGTGGCTGTCCATCCCGCCGGCCGTGACCGCGACCCTGCTGCGCGTGCCCGAAGGGGAGTGGGTGCACATGGACTGCCGTACCCGCCTGTCCCCGGACGGGCTGGGCCTGGCGCACGCCACGCTGAGCGATCCCGTCGGCTACCTGGGGGAGGTCAGCCAGCCGCTGCTGGTCCGCCAGCGGTGAGACGCGGCCGGGAACACCGGTCGGCCGCCGGCGGCGCCCGTCCGGGATCCCGGACGGGATCCCGGACGGGCGCGGGACGACCGGGGCGCGTGATCACCGGTCAGCGCCCGGCCCGTCCGGGCGGCCCGCCGGCATCCGCACCGCCGTGGAGATGTCCCAGAAGGCGGCGTAGCGGCCACCGCGGCGCAGCAGCTCGTCGTGGCCGCCCTCCTCCACGATCCGGCCCCGGTCCAGGAAGACGACGCGGTCGGCGCGCCGGACGGTCCGCATCCGGTGCGCCACCATCACCACCGTCCGGCCCGCCACCAGGCGCTCGATGCCCTCGTGGACGGCCGCCTCGTTCACCGGGTCCAGCGCGGAGGTCACCTCGTCCAGCAGGACGACGGGCGCGTCCTTCAGCAGCGCCCGCGCGATCGCCACCCGCTGGCGCTCGCCGCCCGACAGCAGCGCGCCGCCCTCGCCGACGTTCGCCGCCCATCCGCCGGGCAGCCGCTCGACCACCTCGTCCAGCCGTGCCGCGGCCGCCGCCGCCCGCACCTCCGCCGCGCCGGCGCCGGGACGGCCGAGGCGCACGTTCTCCTCGATCGTGCCGTCGAAGAGGTAGACGTCCTGGAAGACGACGGCGATCTGCGCCATCAGCGTCTCGGTGCTGATGGCGCGCACGTCCACGCCCCCGATCCGCACCGCGCCCGCGTCCACGTCGTGGAAGCGGGCGAGCAGCTGCAGCAGGGTGCTCTTGCCCGCACCCGACGGCCCGACGACGGCCAGGCGCTGCCCCTGCGGCACGGACAGCGACAGGCCGTCGATCACCGTGCGGTCGCCGTGCCGGAAGGTGACGGAGTCGAACTCCAGGCCGAACCCCGCCGGCCGCTGCGGCCGGCGGGGCTCCGGCAGCGGCGCGGTGCGCAGCACCGCATCGAGCCTGACCAGCTCCGAGCGCGCGGCGCGCAGCCCGCCGCCGATGTCCGACAGCGACAGCAGCGGATCGGCGCAGCGGGCGGCCAGCACCAGGACCGCCAGCACCTCCGCCGCGCCGATGCTCCCGCCGAGCGCGAGGCGGGCGCCCAGCACCAGCACCGCGGTGAAGACCGCCTGCACCACGAGGGTCAGGCCCACCGCGCCGGGCAGCGTCGCCAGCACGCCGCGGCGGGAGGTGCGCTGCAGTTCCCGCAGCGCGTCGTCGAGCAGCGTGAAGCGCTCGGCGGTCCGGCCGCCGGCGCGCAGCACCGGCTGGGCCTGGAGGTATTCGACGACCCTCCCGGCGGCCTGGCGGTCGCGTTCGTGGCGTTCGGCGTCGACGGCGGCCGTCGAGCGTGCCGTCCAGACCTGGACCGCCGCCACGACCGGGGCGGCGGCCAGCGCGGCCAGCCCCAGCCGCCAGTCGAAGGCCAGCATCACGGCGACGATCGTCAGGGGGGTCACGCAGGCGGAGACGAACGGTGCCAGCAGGTGCGCGATCACGCTCATCGCCGACAGCAGGCCGCGGCCGGCCAGGACGGACACCTCCCCGACGCGGTCGGCGCCGTACCAACCGAGGGGCAGCCGGGCCAGGTGCTCGCCGAGCCGGTGGTACAGGCCGCGCAGCATCGTGGTCCCGATCCGGAAACCGGACAGATCGCTGGCGTAGCGCAGCACGGCGTAGAGCGCGACCGCGGCTCCGAACGCGGTCAGCCACGGCCCGGCGCCCGCCGGGTCGCCGCCCAGCAGCGCCCGCAGCACCGGGACCAGCAGCGCGTAGGACAGGCCCTCGGCCACCGCGGCCGCCGTCATCAGGGTCATGGTGCGGCGCACCGGCCAGGCGTAGTCGTCCCCCAGCACGCGCAGCAGCATCCGGATCATCGGTACTCGTCTCCTCGCGGCAGGCCGTCGTGGATTCCGGGCCGGTCGGCGGCCGCCGGCCGGTGGGGCCGCCAGAAGTCGGCGAACCTGCCGCCCCGCGCCAGCAGTTCGGCGGGCCTGCCGTGCTCGACGATCCGCCCGTCGTCCAGCATCACGACGGCGTCGGCCGCGGCGACCGTCTCCAGCCGGTGGGCGATGACCAGAACCGTCCGGTCACCCCCCGATGCCGCCAGGGCCCGGCGCACCGCCTGCTCCGTCTGCGGGTCGGCGAAGGCGGTCGCCTCGTCCAGCACCAGGACGGGCGTGTCGGCCAGCAGCGCGCGGGCGAGCGAGATCCGCTGCGCCTCGCCGCCCGACAGCCCGGTGTCCTCGCCGATCACCGACTCGTAGCCGCGCGGCAGCTCGAGGATCCGGTCGTGGATGTCCGCCAGCCGGGCGGCCCGCACCACGTCGTCGCGGCCGGCGTGCGGCACCGCCAGCGCGATGTTGTCGGCCACCGACGCGCGCAGCAGCCGCACGTCCTGGAAGACGAACGACACCATCCGGTGGAGATCCCGGCCGCCGATCTCGCGCAGGTCGACACCGCCCAGCAGGACCGCACCGCGGTCCGGGTCGAAGAACCTGGGCAGCAGCCGCACCAGCGTGGACTTCCCGCCGCCCGACGGCCCGACGAGCGCGGTGACCGTCCCCGGCTCTAGCACCAGGTCGATCCCGCGCAGCACCTGGTGACCGTCTCCGTAGCCGAAGTGCACGCCGCGCAGCTCCACCCGGTGCCCCCGCGGCGCGACCGGACGCGCGGGCTCGGCCAGCGGCCGCACCGCGAGCACGTCCCGGATCCGGCCGAGCGCGCGCCCGGCGGCCTGCATGTCGTCGAAGCCGTGGCCCAGGGCCGCCACCGGAGCGGTCAGGCCCAGCCCGAGCAGCAGGAAGGGCAGCAGGTCGGCCGGGACCAGGCCGCCGGACGCGATCAGGACCGCGCCGCCGGTCAGCACGACCAGCAGCACGAAGGGCGGCGACAGCGCCAGCTGCATCCCGGCGGCGACCGCGGACACACCGCGCACCCACCGGGAGAAGACCTCGACGAACTCGTCGGCGGCCGACAGGAACCTGCGGTGGGCGCGCGCGGACCCGCTGAACACCTTGACCACCGCGATGCCCTGCACGAACTCGACGACGGAGCTCGCGATCCGCCCCATGGCCGCGTCGAAGTCGTCCTGCTCGCGCCGCCGGGTGGGGGTCATCAGCAGGGGGACCAGCGCCACGGCCGTGGCCACCGGGATCAAGGTGATCAGCGTCAACCGCCAGTCGACGGCCAGCAGGTACACCAGCGACACCAGCGGCACCACGAACGCGGAGACGAGCTCACCGGGGGTGTGGGCGATGAAGGGGTGCACGGCGCTGACGTCCTCGCCGACCACCTTGGCCAGCTCGCCGGTCCGGCGCCGGGACAGCCAGCCGACCGGGACCCGCCCCAGGTGGGCTGCCAGCCGCCGCCGCAACGCCAGCTGCACCCGGCCGTCGAGGACGTGCCCGATCCCGGCCGACGCGGCGGTGGACAGCAGCCGGACGAACAGGCCGGCCGCGCCCGCGGCCAGGACGATCCGGACGTGGCCGTGATCGACCGGGCCGGGTGACAGCAGCTCGCGGCCCAGCTCCGCGACCGCCAGCAGCGGTGCCAGACCCGCGATCGCGCCGATCACCTGCAGGGCCACCACGGCGGCGAAACCCCACGCGTGGGGGCGCAGCAGCGCCGCCACGCCCGGTCCCGCCGCGGGATCGGCGGCCGGCGGCGCGGGTCCTCGCGTGACCTCGGCGAGGCCGGTGGTGCTCATCGCTCTCTCCTGTTCATCGATCCCTCCTCGCGGCCGGCCCGGTGCGGCGCCGCACCGGGCTCACCCGGCCAGGGCCCGGCGCAGAGCCGCGCCGAGCTCGGCGATCTGCCGCTGCGACACCTCGGCGGACAGGATCGCCTGCGACCCGTGGAAGGTTCCGGGCCACTGGTGCAGCTCCACCGACACGCCCGCCCGCAGCAGGCGCAGCGCGTACTCGACGCCCTCGTCCCGGTTCGGGCAGAACTCCGCGGTGGCGACGTAGGCCGGTGGCAGACCGGACAGGTCGGCCGCCCGCGCCGGCGCGGCGTACGGCGAGGCGGGCGCGGAACCCAGGTAGTGCCGCCACAGCGCGGTGACCTTGTCGCGGGTCATCCAGGGGGTGTCGGTGAAGTGCCGCGCCGACCAGGTCTCCTGCCGGTCGTCGAGCCCGGGCTGGTTGAGCAGCTGGAAGCGGATCGGCGGTCCCTGACGGTCACGCGCCCGCAGCGTCACCGCGGCCGCGAGGGTCGCGCCGGCGCTGTGGCCGCCGACCGAGATCCGGGCCGGGTCGACGCCCAGCTCGGCCGCGTGCTCGGCCGTCCAGGCCAGCACGGCGTAGGCGTCGTCCAGGGCCGCCGGGAACGGGTGCTCGGGGGCCAGCCGGTAGCCCACCGAGATCACCACCGCGCCGGAGCCGTCCGCCAGCCGGGAGGCCCACGGGTGCTCGGTGTCCAGGTCGCCCATGACGAAGCCGCCGCCGTGCAGCCAGATGACGGCGCCCTGCGCCTGGTGCGGGCGGTAGATCCGCACCGGCACGCCCGGGTCGGCGGGGACCGTGCGGTCCTCGATCTGCATGTCCGAGGTGTCCGGAGCCGGCACCGCGGCGGCCAGCTCGGCGAGGTTCTTGCGTGCGGTGACCGGGTCGGACAGGTCGGCCCGGGGGAACAGCGGGATGAATGCTTCCAGTTCGGGATCCATGCCGGCCATCCTCGCGGCCCCGGCCTCCGGGATCACCCGCCATCCGTCGCGTATCGGGCGCCGGTGCCGCGCCGATCGGCGCTCGTCCCGCCCGCGGGGGAGGTCCTATCCTCCTGGCATGGAGGCAGTGGCCGCACGGCTGTCGCACCTGGACCCTCAGGCCGGGGGCGTGATCCGGGTCGTCATGTTCTACGACACGCTGATGCGCCGGCGGGTGGACCTGGCGGCGCTGGCCCGGGCCTCGGCCGGCCTGGCCGAGTGCGTGGCGGGGATCCGGCTGTCCGGTACGGGGCGGGTGGTCCGTGTGGCGCCCGACGGCAGGCCGGCGTCCGCCTCGCCGTCCCCCGCGTCCAGCAGCGCGCCGATCACCCTCGACGAGGAGGAGATCGGCACGGTCTGGCTGGAGCGCCCCGGCCCGCCGAATCCGCTCGACGACGTGCTGCTGGACCGGCTCGCCATCGCGGCGGCGGCGGTCGTCGAGCGGTACGGCCCGGCCCGTACCACCATGGCCGATCCCGCCCTGATCGAACTGGCGATCAGCTCCGGCAGCGACGAGGCGGCCAGGGCCCGGGCGCTGCGGCTGCTGGGGTTCACCGCGGACCTGCCGGTCCACGTCGTGGCCGTACGCTCACGGCTGCCCCTCGACCGGATCGGCGGCCTGGTCTGCCCGGCCCGTCTGGTGAAGGCGGCGCCCCTGGCGGGTGTGGGCGTCCTGCTGGCCGCCGGCGTCGATCCGTCCCGGTTCCCGGCGGGTGTGCGCGCGGGCATCGGCGCCGCGAGCGGTCCAGGGCGGTCCTGGCGGGAGGCCCGCACCGCCCTCCGCTTCACCACCCCACGCCGGCCGGTCGTCCACTATGACGAGCTGGGCGCGGTGGCGCTGCTCGCACAGGTGCCCCGGGAGGCCGCGCGGGACAACGCCGACGTGGCCGCGATCGCCCGGATGGCCGGCAACCCGGACGATCTGGAGACGCTGGACGCCTACTGCGAGACCGGCTCCCTGCGCCGGGCCGCCGATCTCCTCCACCTGCACCACAGCAGCGTCGCCCGCCGCATCGAGCAGATCGGGAAGGCCCTGGGGGTCGAGCTGACCGAGCCCACCGGGCTGGTCCGGGCCAGGCTCGCCCTCACCGCATGGCGGCTGCTCGACGACTGAGGCGGATCCTCCCGGCCGCCGGGGACGCCGTGGTGGCCGGGGCGCCGGCCCGCGGCCGCCGTCTCACAGGGGCCGGGCGGCCGGGAGGGTGATCCGGTCGACGGCGTCGCGGCGGCGCCGTTCGGGGCGGCGGTCGTAGCGGGCGGTGGTGGCGGGGGAGGAGTGGCCGACGAGGGCCTGGGCGGTGGCCAGGTCCACGCCGGCGTCGAGCAGCTCGCCGATGAAGGTGCGCCGGAAGTCGTGGGGGGTGCGCGGCGCGGCCCCGGCCTGGGCCAGCCGCCGGGCCAGGATGTCGGCGACGGCCTGGCCCGTCATGGCGGCGGGCCCGCCGTCGCGGAAGCGCAGGAATCCCGCCCTGCCGATGGGGCAGAACAGCGCCCCGGCGGCGCGGCCGCGCACGGCCAGCCACCGCTCCAGCCGCCCGACGGCCTGCGGGGTGAGGTAGACCAGGCGTTCCTTGTCGCGCTTGCCGCGTACTCTCAGCGAGCGGTCGGCGGGGTCGTAGTCGGCGAGCGTCAGCCCGGCCAGCTCCGCGCGGCGGCAGCCGGTGGAGTACAGCACGGCGAGCAGGGCGGCGTCCCGGAGCCCGGCGGGGGAGTCGTCGGCGTCGCAGGCGGCCAGGGCCGCGCCCACGACCTCGGCGGGCACGTGCCGGCCGGCGGGCAGGCGGGTGTGCTCGACGGACGGCAGGTCGATGGCGCGCTGGTACTCCTCGGCGGTCATCAGCCCGAGCCGCCACGCCTCGCGCAGCACCCGGCGCAGCGCGACGAGGTGCTTGTTGACGTAGGCGGGGGACCAGCCGCGCTCGGTCATGAGGGCGCGGATGCGCACGGTGTGCTCGTAGCGGAGCAGGTGCCAGGGCTGGCCGGCGCCGGAGGCGTTCTCGTCGCCGGAGATGAGGACGGCCAGGCGGTCCAGGCAGCCGCGCATGGCGCGGGGGGACTCGGGACCGGTGAGGGAGCCGAGGTAGACGTGGTAGGGGTCGCGCGCGGGTTCGACCGCGGGAGCGGTCGCGGCGGAGGGTACGGCTGGCACGCTCATCGCGGGGATTCTAGCCCCTTTTATTAATCTACAACGTAAAGGGCAGCTTCCAACAGAAAACGATCTTGAAAGAGAAAGCAAACCACCGAGGAGAAACTCTTCGCCCCGGCCGGCTCGGAAGTCGCCGTCACCGGGTCTGAAAACTCTCCTAGGGGTATTAGTCTGAAGCTAATACCCCTAGGAGAAGGGTGGTGCGCATGGCCCGGGCCGGGTTGACGGCGGATCGGGTGACGATCGCGGGGGCCGAACTGGCGGACGAGGTCGGGCTCGAGCATGTGACCATGTCGGCGGTGGCCCGGCGGCTCGGGGTGAAGGATGCGAGCCTGTACGCGCACGTACGCGGTCTGGAGGACCTGCGCGGGCGGATCGCTCTGCTGGCGGCGGATGAGAAGACCATCCGCATCGCCGAGGCCACCGCCGGGCGGGCCGGGAGGGACGCGCTGGTGGCCTTCGCGGGCGCCTGGCGGGCATACGCCCACGCCCATCCGGGCCGGTACACCGCGACGCAGGTCCCGATGCGGATCGACCCCGAGCTCGCGGCCGCGGCGCCCGGGCCGCGGCGCGCGGTCGAGCTGACCTACGGCATGCTGCGTGCCTACGCGTTGACCGAGCCTGATCTGACCGACGCGGTCCGGCTGGTGCGCAGTACGCTGCACGGCTTCGTCAGTCTCGAGGCCGCGGGTGGTTTCGCGCACGCGCGCCCGGCGGAGGCGTCCTGGGTCCGCTGTCTCGACGCGCTGCACGCGCTCCTGGAGCACTGGCCCGCATCCCGTGAAGGAGACCTGTCATGACCGAGCCGGTCACCGGCCGCCTGCGTGTGGACGGCGCCACCCTGCACTACGAGATGCGCGGAAGCGGTCCGCTCCTGCTGCTGATCCCCGGGGGTACGGGTGGTGCGGCCTCCTTCGACGGCATCGCCGACGATCTGGCCGCCGACCACACGGTCGCCTCCTACGATCCACGCGGCATGTCCCGCAGTGCGCTGGACGACGCGGAGGCCGCCCAGCGGGTGGCGCAGCACGCCGATGACGCGTTCCGGCTGCTGGAGCTGCTGTCGCCGCGTGTGCCCGCCCGGGTGGCCGGTTGTAGCTCGGGGGCGGTCGTCGCGCTGCACCTGCTCATCGCCCATCCCGAGCGGATCGAACGCGTGGTGGCGCACGAGCCGCCGGTGGTGGAGGTGCTGCCGGACGCGGCCGAGCATCGCGCGCTGCTCGCCCGCGTCCAGGACACCTTCCGCAGGGAGGGGCTGATGCCCGCGGCGGCCGAGTTCGCGGCGGGCCTGCGGCGGCCCGGCTCCGATCCGGTGGTTGTCGGGGCGGCCGCGGAGTTGCCGCCGCAGGCGGCGGCTCGGGTGGAGCGGACGATGGCGGACATGCCCTACTTCCTGGGGCGTATCGTGCCGAGTTTCATGGCCTATGTGCCGGACGTGGATCGTCTGGCGGCTCTGTCGGAGCGGTTGGTGCTCGCGGGCGGGGAGGACTCGCGTGGCGAGCTGCCCTACCGCGCGGTCGCCTTCCTGGCCGAGCGGTTCGGCGGGGAGCTCGTCCACTTCCCCGGTGGGCACACGGGTCTGAGTACGCACCCGGCCGAGTTCGGTGCTCTGCTCCGCAAGGTGCTGAGTGCCTAGGCGGAGTCGCGCGTTCGGAGGGTGTCATCTCGCCGTGACTCGCGTGCTGCTCCTGCGCCCTCCTCGGAGCAGGCGGCGGCGTTCTCCTTTGCCGCGCGGTGGATCAGATCGACGCAGTGCCCGGGTATCGAATCGATCAACTGCTGACGGTTGGACGAGAGTGAAGCGTTCGCACCGAGTATTCGGAGGAGGAGTCGGCCGCGTTCGCTGAGCCGGGGGGACGGGTCCCTCGTCAGGATATGCAGGGGTGGCGTCCGGCTCCGATCACTGCCCGATCCACGCGGCGGAGCGGAACGTGGCCGGAATTCAGTACCTCGTGGAGGAGTGTCGGAAACGGCTCGTTGCCCGTGCGGTGCCGGTCCGGGTCGTGCATCGGTGGGCCGTGGCGCTCCCGGCAGCGGGCCTTCTCTGCGCTTGAGGCGATTGCGGACGTCGCGGGGCGTGCCCGGTGAGATGCCTGCCTGTCGCGCGGTCCACCGGAGCGAGGCGTGCGGCTCTTTCATGATCACATGATCAGTTGAGCTGCGTGGATCCGACCTGTGGAGCCGTCCAGCGGACGGAGGCGGCCGTCTCCGAGAGCCTGGCGTGGTAGTCCTCATCCGGTGCTGTTCTCCGGGGGTCGGTCATATGCGACGGTGCGCGCTGCCGTCTGGTCGACCGGGGTGGAGTTGACCTGGTTTGGTGGACGCCTGACCTCTGGGGAATCCTGATTCCCGGATGTTGTGCGCGGACTTGATGTCAGTGGACAAGCGGGATTGTCGTCAGTGGGTCGCGCGGATCTGATGTCAGTGAAGTCGGGCACCGTCGTACGGCAGGACCCCGGCCATGCCGGCGGACTCGCCCTGAGCTGGTCGGCGGTGATGCACCGGATAACGTGCCCGAGTCGCGCACCGGCCGGGTCGTCGGATCGCCTGCTCGGCGCGCCGCCATGACCGCCCATGCGCGGGCTGCCGACCGTCATCGTCCTCGTGCACAGGCCCCGGCCTGGGACCGTGATCCTGCTAAGCGGTGCCGCCGCGCAGGAAGAGCCGACCGATGTCGCGTAGGTAGTGGCGGAACTCGGGCGGATGGACGACGTCGAATTCCGCGCCTACGGCGGCCAGAACGAGCACCGGCCAGTCGAAGGCGTCCACTTGCAGGCGCAGGCGGCAGGAGTCGTCGCCAACGGGCTCGACCCGCCCACCGGTGGCGGCGACGACCTCCTCCACCATGCCGACCGGCGCGTGGAGGAGGACGGTGATCTCGTACCGGGTGGGACGGGAGCCGAGCCGTTCGGCGACGAATGCGGCGGCGTCCTCGGCGGGCAGGTCGCGCGGGCGGAAGCGGGCTCCGGTCGCGGCCGGGCCGGTGAGGCGGTCGAGGCGGAAAATGCGCCAGTCGGCGCGGTCGAGGTCCCAGGCGACCAGGTACCAGCGGCGCTTGAGCGAGACGAGCCGATGTGGCTCGACCAGCCGGGTGGCCGGCTCGCCGGACGGGGTGGCGTAGGTGAAGGTGAGCCGTTCGTCATCCCGGCACGCCTGGGCGATCACGGTGAGCGTGGTGGCCTCGATCTGAGGGCCGCCCGCCGGGGCGGTGACCGTGTAAGTGTTCAGCGCGTCCACGCGGCGGCGCAGCCGGGGCGGCATCACCTGGACGACCTTGGTCAGCGCGCGGAGCGAGGTCTCCTCGACGCCTTCGACGGTGCCGCCGGCAGCCGTGCGCAGGCCGACGGCGATGGCGACGGCCTCCTCGTCATCAAGCAGCAGGGGCGGCATCGCGGCGCCGGAGCCGAGCTGGTAGCCGCCGGCGGAGCCGCGGCCGGATTGGACGGGGTAGCCGAGCTCGCGCAGCCGGTCGATGTCGCGGCGCAGGGTGCGCTCGCTGACGCCGAGCCGGTCGGCCAGTTCCAGGCCGGGCCAGTGGCGGTGGGTCTGCAGCAGGGACAACAGTCGCAGCATGCGCGCGCTCGTGTTCGCCATGTTCCCAGGTTCTCTCAGCTTCCGGTCAGGAAGTGACCGGAAGGCACTCTAGCGTAGCCCTCGTGAACGACACAGCAGGAGAAACGCATATGAAAATCCTGGTGACCGGGGCGACGGGGATCGTCGGCCGCCACGTGGTGGACCAGCTCGTACGGGCGGGCGCGCAGGTGCGGGCGCTGACCCGCAACCCTGCGGCGGCCAAGCTGCCGCCGCAGGTGGAGGTCGTCCAGGGCGATCTGGCCGAGCCGGCGAGCGTGGCCGCTGCTTTGGACGGCGTGGAGCGTATGTACCTGTTCCCGGTGGAGGAGCGCGCCCGCGAGGTCGTCGCGCTGGCCCGTCAGGCCGGTGTGCGGCGCATCGTGGTGTTGTCGGCGGCGTCGGTGACCGCCGGCCTGCACGTCAGCTCGGTGGAGCAGGCGGTGGAGGAGTCCGGGCTGGAATGGACGCATGTGCGGCCGTGCGGGTTCATGACGAACATGCTGCAGCTGTGGGCGCCGTCCATCAGGGCCGAACGAGTGGTGCGCTACCCCTTCGCGGACGAGCCGATGAACCTGATCCACGAGGCCGACATCGCCGCGGTCGCCGTCGCCGCGCTGCTGCGGGGCGGCCATCACGGTAAGGCGTACACCGTGACGGGGCCCGGCCTGGTCACCGTTCGCGAGCAGGTCGCGGCCATCGGTGCGGCGCTGGGAGAGGAGGTCCGCTACGAGGAGGTCAGCCGCGAGCGCGCCCGTGAGCTGCTGAAGGCACAAGGGGGATTCGCCGCCGAGTCGGCCGACCTCATGCTGGGTTTCGTCGAGTACGGCGGCGAGGACCCGGAGGGCGGCGGCTACGCCGATCAGGACTGGTCGGCGCTGATGCGGGTCTGGCCGGACGTGGAACAGGTCACCGGACGCCCCCCGCGCAGCTACGCCGCATGGGCCCGCGATCACGTATCCGATTTCCGCTGACCATCCTCGGCCACCCCGGGCGTCCCTCTCGAAGGGGACGCTCGCTTCCACCTCCTGGGAACAGCAATGACCGACGCCCTGCCCCTGCCGGTACTACCACCCTCGATGGCTCGGGGTGGCCTACACCCTGGCCATGAGCGCCGGCCTGCTGGTCGGCGGCAGGCTCGGCGACATCGCCGGCCGCATTCGGCGCCTGCATGGTCCCCCAAGGGCTCGGCATGATGAAGGAGATGTTCCCGCCCCGGGAACTCCAGGCGGCCTCCGTCGCGGTGTTCGCCGCCTTCGCCGGTATGAGATCCGCAAGAGCCGTAGCGGCGGTGATCCCCTCATCCTGCCCGGTCTGTTCCGCAAGCGGGCCTTCCTCGGCGGTATGGCCACCGGGATGATCTACTTCGCTGCCTTCTCCGGGTTCGGCCTGATCTTCAACCTGCACCTTCAGTTGGCCCTCGGCTACAGAGAGAACAGGGCGGTGTTCACGGCGGGCGCCCAGCGGCCGGTCGGCAGCCGCGGCAGGAGGAATCCACGGAAGTAGAGTTCCTCGGTCACCGGGCCGAGCACGCCCGACAGGATCAGCGACACGGCGAGAGTCGTCACGACCTTCGATTCCGCATGGCCGGTGAAGGTGCCTGTCGTGCCGGAGACCTCTGACGCCCACGGGAGCCAGGCGAACACGCGCTCCTGCAGGACGCGGTCGACGGGCTGGGCGACGCTGCCGGTCACGAAGATCCACAGCACCAGTCCGGTGACCATGCCGGCGAGCGGCCACCGGCGTATGGGCCTGTCCGCGTAGGCCACGACGCCGCGAAGCGGCCGGCGCCCGCCGGGACGCGCGCCGAGCCAGAAGAGCGTGCCGAGCTGCACCGGGACCAGGCCCAGGCACATCGCCAGCACCCAGGCCAGGAACGGCGGGTATCCGATGGCGCGGACGAGCGGTCCGGTGAGGAGGAGGTACGCCAGAACGATGGGTATGCCGGGCAGGAGGTGCAGCGCCAGCGATGTCGCCCAGGAGTGGCGTCCGCCCTCGATCGCCGACCGCAGGCGGCCCGCGGTCGAGGGAGCGGGACGTCGGCTGAAAGATGAAGGACCGGGCACGCGGACCACCTCCGTTGCATTGATTGTTTCCGCAATCCGCAACGATAGAATTGTCCGGTTGCTTGCCGCAGAATGCTGTTGCAAGAGGCCGATCCGGTGCAACGCGAGGGATGGATTCGTTGCACACGGTTCTTCTATTGCAACGGAGAGGGGATCTGGTGCCAGGTCGCAGGCTCACCGCCCGGGAACGGCAGGTGATCTCGGACGGGCTGGCCGCCGGCGACTCGTACGCCACCGTCGCACGCCGGCTGGGCAGACCCACGTCGACGGTCAGCCGGGAGGTGAGCCGCGCCGGCGGCACCGCCGCCTATCTGGCCGCGTCGCATTCGCCCGGCTCCGTCACGCCACCGGCACGACGCGGGCCGGTCGGCGCGGCAACGGAGCGGGACGGCCTTGCGGCCGACGCGATCCGGACGCTGTCCGCGCTGTTCCACGACAGGGGCCTACCTCGAACGGCGTCCGCGGTCCTCGCGTCGCTCATCATCGCGGAGGCCCCGGTCTCCGCCGCGCAGCTCTCCTGCCGGCTCGGGATCACCCACGGCACCGTCTCACGAGCCGTGGGATACCTCGAGAAACTCTCCGTCCTGCACCGCGAATCCGTCGGCCGTCAGGTCTGCTCCCGTTGCTGATCGGTGAGCTCCCCTCGGTGCACCATGCCTACGACATCGGTGACCCGGCTGAACTCCTGAAAGATTCACAGGACAGGCCTTAGGTGACGCCCCCGACACTTTCCGTGAGAACCAGCGGATGGTTACCGAATGGATTCGATCACCCTGCGTCTGCGGCGCACCGGCTGCCCGGCGGTGATCGGCCGCTTCCGCTCCGTCGGCCGACAGGCGCTACAGCATGCTCAGTAGGACGGGGCCGGCGTTGATCGTGCCGTGAACGGTGAGGATGGGCCACATCAGCCGGTAGCGGCTCCACAGGTAGCCGAGGAACAGACCCTGCACCCCCTGGTGGACGAGGACCGAGGCGAGATCCGTGGGAAGGTGGCCGCTGCCGTGGATGCCGATGTGCCAGGCCGCGAAGGGCAGGCTCGCCAGCACGATGGCGGGCCAGCGGCCGATGATGTGCTCCCATCGGGTCTGGAGCCACCGCCGGTAGAAGACCTCTTCGAGCAGGGCGTTGACGGCGAAGACCACGATCATGGCGATCAGCAGCGCGGCGGGGTCCAGATCCGCCGCCCAGGCGCTGTCGCCGGACGGCCGGACGAACGGTCCGGCGTGGGAGAGGACGAGCCAGGCCGCCACCGGCACTACCGGCCCGTAGCGGCGCCAGGCCACGGGCCCCTCCTGCACCGGCTCCCGATGAACGACGCCGGGGCGCGACAGCCGGAACACCAGCACCGGCACGGCCAGCAGCAGGACGAGCTTCAAGACGGTGTGCGCGGGCTCGGCGCCGTGGCCGCTGTCGGTCACCACTCGCAGCCCCGCCGCGAACAGCACGGCCGAGACCAGAAGGACGCCCGCTTGCAAGCGGAGCCCTCGGGTGGCCGGTGCACCATCTGCGGGAACCGCCCGGGCCGGTGACGGCATCAGCCGGGTGAGCACCACTCCCACCAGGACGGGGATCCAGACGTGCCACATCGGCCTGGTACCGGCATGGTCGGCCGTGTAGCGGATCTCGCCGCCGGTGGCCAGCGCCAGCCACAGCGCCGATGCGAAGAGCACGCTCAGGCCGGCGATCAGCACGCCCGGTCCCAGGATCCGATGGTGTGGCGTTCGCTGCGGCGTCTTATTCAGCACGCTTGTACTTTATAGGAAACCGTACGAGCGTGCGATAATAGGGGCATGCCGAAGATCGTCGACCATGCGCAGCGACGCGACGAGCTCGTCCGTGCCGTATGGGAGGTCATCAGCCGAGAAGGCATCGAGGGCGCCACGGTCCGCAAGGTCGCCGAGGCGGCGGGCGTCTCGGTCGGCGGGCTGCGCCACTACTTCGACACCAAGCGCGGCCTGCTCGCCTTCGCCGCGCACGCGATCGGCAGAAACGTCGCCGCGCGTATCGCCGGGCACCTGCACGCGGACCTGCCGGGGCTGGAGCGTGCCCGGCTCATGCTCGAAGAGCTCCTTCCGCTGGACGACGACCGCCGCGTCGAAGTCGACGTGTGGCTGGCGTGCCTGGTGCGCTCGCGCGTCGACGAGTCCCTGGCGGAGCTGCACAGCACCGCCTGGGCGGGCGAACGCCACATCTGCCGCCTTGCGGTCGCCTCCTGCCACGACATGCCGTCGCCGGAGATCGGGCAGGAGTTCGCCGAGGCCGGCCTGGAGCGGCAGGCCGCGCGGCTTCATGTGTTCATGGACGGCCTGACGCTGCAGACGGCGACCTACCCCCACAACTTCACCCCGCAGACCATCCGCGCGATCGTCCGTGACGAGCTGTGCCTGCTGACCGAGACGCGCAGCCCTTCCGCAGGGGAGGATTCCCATGACCCGAAGCCCCGCCCGGAATGAGGAACAACCCCACAGTTCCCTGAGTCCTCCATCGCCGCCATAGCTCCATGAGCCGGGCGTTCTCTGCACAGAAGACGCCGGTCCAGCAGTTGAACAGATCTCGGGATCGGTGAAGCCTTCTCCTCGCCGTTGAGGTTTTTGTAGTGGAAGTGAAGACGAGGAGGCGCGCGGCCGGCCCGTCCATGGATGCCTTGGTCCGGGGTCGAGTGTTGTCCCAGAGAACGCCTGCCCACGCGAGGGTGGGCTCCGTACACCGGCTCAGGTGTCCCAGCCGCTCACCGGGCCGGGCCAGCCGCCGTCGCCGTGTCCGGGGCACTGCCTGTTGCCGCTCCGAGGCCGGCCGGCCCTGAACGACCGTGGGTCTTGGCGAATCCAAGGATGCATAACCGCTCAGACCGCCCCGACGGTCCAGTGCCGACCTTCGAGTTCGCGGGAACCCTGGGCTTTCTCGGCCTCCGGGGAGAATCGGACCGAATTTTGGCGGTAGGGCATCTTCGGTGCTGACGGGTGTGGGAGGACTCGGGCCCGCATAACCTTTCGGCCAGATATTCCGTTTTGTAGCCTTATGTGAGGACGGCGCGGTGGCAGCCGGCGGCTTCCAGGAGAGCGTGACGATCGCCCCAGGCCGGTCATACCGGGAGCATGAGGTATCCCGAAGGCGGCGGGTCGGCCGCCGCCGCACGCGCCAAGCGAGAGCAGCTGCACTTCGAGGCCGCGGACCTGTTCGCCCACGGAGTGCCGCCACCGGAGGTGGCCCGCCGGTTCCGGGCCAGCCGGATGTCGGCCAACCGCTGGTACCGCGCCTGGCAGGCCGGCGGCACCGAAGCCCTGGCCTCCAAGGGCCCCGGCGGAGACAAATGCCGCCTGGACGAGGCCCGGCTGAAGCGGTTGAAGGCCGAGCTGGAACGGGGCCCGGCCGCACACGGCTATGCCGCAGACCAGCGAACGACCGCCGCCACCTGTCCCGGGTGATGCGCGCGATGATCGCGGCCCGCCCGTGGCCGGCGGTCTTCCCGCTGCCGTCTCACGCGCCGGAGCTGAAAGGCGGTCGAGGGCGTGTGGCCGGCGCTCAAGCGGGCCCTGGCCGATCTCGCCCCGCGCGACATCGACGAACTCGCCGCGATGGTCGCCACCACGCTCAAGCGGATGCGGTACCGGCCCGGGCTGCTGGACGGCTTCATCGCTCAGACCGGCTTCATCCTTGAACCGCCGTAACCTCAGCCCTTCAATCTCAGCTGCAAGTCAGGGTCGGTAGCCGCTCTTGTCCGCCTCGGTGATCTCGCGCAGCACCCGGGCGGGGGAGCCGACGGCGATAACGCCGGAGGGGATCGAGCGGGTGACCACGCTGCCGGAACCGATGATCGTGTTATCACCGATCGTCACGCCCTGGTTGATGGTGACGTCACCGCCGATCCAGACGCGATCGCCGATCGTCACCGGCTTGGCATAGCAGGCACCGGCCGCGCGTTCGGCGGCGTCGAGGGCGTGGTTGCTGGTGTAGATGCCGACGCGGGGACCGAAAAGCACCTGGTGGCCGATGGTGATGCCGCCGCCGTCGAGCATGATGCAGTCGAAGTTGGCGTAGAAGTGGTCGCCGATGCTGATGTTGAAGCCGAACTCGCAGCGGAACGTCGGCTCGAAGTGGCAGTCCCGTCCGACCTCGCGCAGCAGGCGGCGCAGGATCGCCTCCCGCTCGTGCTGCGGCTGCCCGAAGCTGTTGTTGTATTCGGTGGTCAGCAGCACGGTACGTTGCCGCGCCTGGACCAGTTCGTCGGTGAGGTCGTTGTACATCCGGCCCGAGAGAATATGGGCGCGCTGGTCCTCAAGCGTCACTGCGTGATCCTTGCTCGTTGTCGGCCCGTGAGATATCCGGTTGCCGGGGTAGGAAGAACTGGATACCACGGGGCTTAGGAGCCGGTCGGCACCGCCCACCCGCCCATGGGGGTGGCCTTTGCGGGAGAGGGCCCGGGCAGGCCGCGTACATCCGCGCCCTGCTGGCCCGCACGGTCAACTGTCGTGTCGTGCTTCATCTGCGGCGGATCCCGCAATCGGCTGACCGGCGCGTCCACCGCGCAGTACGCCAAAGACGCGACCGAGCGGCGACCGTACCCCAGCGACCTGTCCGACGCACGCTGGGCGCTCATCGAACCCCCGCTGAGCGCCTGGCGCGCCGAACGCCGAGGCGGCGGCCTGGACATCGGCCGCCCGTCCGCACTGCGGAGGCCGCGATCCCGAGCCGACGGCCTGCCTGATCGACAGCCAGAGCGTCAAGACCTCCACCAACGCGCCCGCCGCCACCACGCACCCGAGCCTGTCCAAGGCCTGGGCCGACAGCGCCTACCGCACCAAGGTCGTCGAGCACGGCGCCGGCTTGGGCATCGACGTCGAAGTCGTCCGTCGCGACCCGGCCACCAGGGGATCGACGCCGCTTCCCCGGCGTTGGGCCGTGGAGCGGACCATCGGCCGGCCGATGGCCCACCGCCGCCTGGTCCGCGACTACGAGGCGCTGCCCGCCCGCTCCGAAGCCATGACCCACGTCGCCATGATCGATCTCATGTCCCGCCGTCTCACCGGCGAATCCGCCCCGGCCTGGCGCGGCGCCTGAACATGGATCAGACAGAGCTCTCAGGATCAAACGCCCTCTTGCTCGTCTAGTGGCCGGGCCGCGGAGCGCTCGTCCAGCCGCCCGACGGCATCCATCGGGCGGCTGGCTCTGCCGTAACAGTGCGCACCGGCATCCCTCGTGCGCTCGGAGAGCCATCCGATGGTGAGCGGCTCGGGGCCGTCGTCGCTCATGGGCCGGGTCCGCTCCTTGCGGCGGGCGGAGACGCGGCGCCCCCGTCGGGCCCGGTCCGATGGGGACTTCCATCCAAGAACGTAACTTCATCTATATTCACTTGAGGTTCCCTATAAATGAGGATGATACAGTAATTTGAGGAGTGTCGCTTCTGTCCGGCGGAACGGCCGCTGGCTCGGTGTCCTCACTGGGAAGGAATCCGTCCTCATGCCTGACGTACTGCACCACCTGTCCGGCACGCCCGTGCTGGTGTGCGCGGCGGACGGCCCCGCGCTGCGCGGCGAGCGCGAGGCGGCCGACGTGATCGGCGAGATGTTCTCCCAGGGGGCCACCTGGGCGGCGGTGCCCGTCGCCCGGCTCACCGACGACTTCTTCCGGCTGCGCACGCGGGTGGCGGGCGGCATCGTGCAGAAGTTCGTCAACTACCGGCTGGGGTTCGCCGTGGTGGGCGACATCTCCCGCCACCTGGAGGCCGGTTCGGCGTTGCGGGACTTCGTCGGGGAGAGCAACCGGGGCACGCAGGTGTGGTTCGTGCCCGACCTGGAGGCGCTGCGGTCGCGGCTGGCCGGGCGCTGATCGGGACCGGTCCGCCTGGGGGCGGAGTCCGGCGGGGGGACGGCGGGGCGGGGGAGCCCCGGTCGGGGCCGGGATTCAAGGCCATTGATCGGAATTGGCCGTTCTCTGACCATGGGGTGGTGGCCGACGATGGCCGCATGGTCTCTGTGGGTGCCGTGGCCGGTATCGCGGCGGTGGCGCTGGGGATGGTGCTGACCCCCGGCCCGAACATGATCTATCTGGTGTCGCGTTCGCTGGCGCAGGGACGCCGGGCGGGCCTGGTGTCCCTGGCGGGGGTGGCGGCCGCCTTCGGGGTCTACCTGCTGGCGGTGGTGGCGGGGATCACGGCGGTGTTCGCGGCGGTGCCGGCGGCGTACACGGTGCTCAAGGTGGCGGGGGCCGGCTACCTGCTGTGGCTGGCGTGGGGCGCGGTGCGGCCGGGTGCGGGGCCGGTCTTCGCGCCGCGGGGGCTCGCACCGGAGCGGACGGGCAGATTGTTCTCGATGGGGATGCTGACGGCCCTGCTCAACCCGAAGATCGCGGTGCTGTACGTGTCGCTGCTGCCGCAGTTCGTGGACCCGGCGCGGGGCGGGGTGGCGGGGCAGAGCCTGGTGCTGGGGCTGACGCAGATCGCGGTGGCGGTGTCGGTCAACGGGGTGTTCGTGCTGACGGCGGGGTCGGTGGCGGAGTTCCTGGGCAGGCGTCCGTCGTGGGTGCGGGTGCAGCGTTACGTGATGGGGACCGTGCTGGGCGCCCTGGCGGTGCAGATGGCACTGGGGCGTTCTCCGGCGTCCGGGTGAGCGGTCGGGTGAGCGGTCGGCGTGGGGTGCCGGAGCGGGATGCCGGTAGCATCGGCCCGGTTTTTCGATCTTCTTGAGGAGTCGTCCGTGATGCCGTCGCTTCCGCCCGCCCGTACGTCCGAGCAGCGCAAGGCCGACACGCTGCGCCGGTTCGAGCACGATGTCGACGCCTGGGTGGCGACGGCCGCCGCGGACGGCGGTGAGCCGTACATGGTGCCGCTGTCGTTCCTGTGGGACGGCTCGGCGCTGCTGGTGGCCACGGCCGCCTCGGCGCCGACGGCCCGCAACCTGCAGGCCACGGGCCGGGTGCGGGTCGGTCTCGGCGAGACGCGCGACGTGGTGCTGGTGGAGGGGACGGCCGAGGCGCTGCGGCCCGGTGAGCTGTCGGCCGAGGTGGGCGATGCCTTCGCCGTCAAGACGGGGTTCGACCCGCGGGAGCTGAGCAGCCCTTACCTGTACTTCCGCATCCGCCCGGAGCGGATCCTGGCGTGGCGGGAGGTCAACGAGCTCAAGGGGCGGGAGCTGATGAGCGGCGGCCGCTGGCACGCCGCCTGACCGCCGCCTGACCGCCGCCTGACCTCGGGCCCCGCCGGGCGCGCGGCGGGCTGCGCCTCGCGCCCGCCCTTCGCTCGCTCCGGCCGCCTGTACCGTCTGTACGGGCGGCCGGGCCGCACCGGGCCGGGGCGCGGGCGTGTCAGGGCGTGAGGATGAGGCGGATGGGGTCGCCCTCCTTGCGGGTCAGGCGGTCCACCGCGGCGGCGGCCTCGGCGAGGGGGAGGGTGCCGCTGATGGAGCGGGCCAGGTCGAGGCGGTGGTGGCGGGTGAGGTCGACGAGCTGGGTGACGTGCTCGGGGGCCGAGCCGTAGTGGCCGAGGATCTGCTGGCCGAGGTAGCTGAAGCGGATGCTCTCGGTGACGGTCAGGGGAGCGGGGACGAGGCCGACGAGGGCGAGCCTGCCGCCGGGGGCCAGGCAGGAGACGGCCTGCTCGCGTACGGCGGGCACGCCGGCGAAGTCCAGGGCCAGGTCGAGGCCCCGGCCTGCGGTGGCGGCCAGCATCCGGTCGGTGAAGTCGGGGGCGGCGGGGTCGAGGGCGGTGTCGGCGCCGAACTCCAGGGCGCGGTCGCGGGCGGCGGGCAGGGGGTCGGCGGCGATGACGGGGGCGGCGCCGATGATGCGCAGCAGCTGTACGGCGTGCGCGCCGAGTCCTCCGACGCCCCACACGCCGACGGGCCGGGCGGGCTGCGCCCTGCCGGTGGCGACGATGGCCGCCCAGGGGGTGGAGACGGCGTCGGGGATGATGGCGGCCTGTTCGAAGGGCAGGTTGTCGGGGATGGCGACGAGGGTGTGGTGGGTGGCCAGGGCGTATTCGGCCCAGCCGCCGTCGTAGTCGACGCCGCGGGTGCGCACCTGCAGGCAGGGGTCGATGAAGCGCACGCAGTTGGGGCAGCGGCCGCAGCGTTCCCCGGCGTTGAGCAGGACGCGCTGTCCGGGGCTCCAGCCGGTGGGGACGTCGGGGCCGAGGGCGTCGACGACGCCGGAGACCTCGTGACCGAGGGTGACCTTGTCCCCGGCCAGGAACAGGGGGTTGAGGCTGCCGTCGATGAGGTGGACGTCGGACAGGCAGACTCCGGCGGCCTTGACCCGGATGCGGACCTGGCCGGGGCCGGGTTCGGGGACGGGGACGTGTTCCAGGGCGAAGGTCTTGGTGGCGACGTCGAGTCGTCCGGCGAGCATGGTGCTGGTCATGGGTCTTCCCGGTGGTGTGTGCCGTGGCGGCGGGTGTGTTGTCCGTTGTTCCCGCGCCGGTGGGGTGGTCGCGCGGCCGGGGGCGATCGTGGGGGTGCCGTGGCCGGGGTTTTGCGGGCGGGGGCTCCGGGAGGACGGGGGTCCGGGGTCGGTGGAAGGCGGGACCGTGGTCCGTCGCGGCGGTGACGTTCCGCTCTGCCGTACGGCGCCGGGGGTGCGCAGGATGGGAGGTGCGCCGGCCGGGGCGGCCGTGCGGGACGGAAGGAGGTCGGCCATGCGTACGCGGGTGCGGGACGTGATGGGCCGGGTCGCGATCGCGGTGCCGTTGAACGCGCCGTTCGCCGAGGTCATCGCGGTGATGAGGCGGTTCGCGGTGGGCGCGGTGGCGGTGGTGGACGCCGGCCGGCGGCCGGTGGGGGTGGTCTCGCAGGACGACCTGCTGCTGAAGGAGGCCGACCGGGTGCGGCACGGCGTGTCGGTCTGCGACGGGCGCGGGCGGCGGCAGGAGCACCGCAAGGCGGCGGGGGCGGTGGCCGCGGAGCTGATGACGGCTCCGGCGGTGACGGTGACGCCGGGCACGCCGGTGCGGGAGGCGGCGCGGTTGATGCACGAGCGGCGGCTCCGGCAGCTGCCGGTGATCGATCCGGTGACGGGCCGGATGGTCGGCACGGTGCACCAGGTGGATCTGCTGAAGGTCTTCACCCGTCCGCCGGAGCGGTTGCGGGCGGAGGAGGTGACGTGCGCGGGGGACGACGTGTCCGTCGCCCCGGTGGCGTACTGAAAGGGGCCGGCTGAGCAGGGGCCGCAGGTCAGCGCAGCTCCTTGTAGAAGAAGCTGCAGTCGCGCGGGGTGCCGGCCGGGTCGGCGGCGTAGTCGGGGACGATGCCGTAGCGGGTCCAGCCCGCGGCGGTGTAGAGGTGTTCGGCGGCGCTGCCGGTCTCGGTGTCCAGGAGCAGGAGGGTGATCCCGGCCTGGGCGGCGGCGTGTTCGGCGGTGGCCAGCAGGCGGCGGGCCAGTCCGTGGCGGCGGGCGTGGCGGTGGACCATCAGTTTGACGATCTCGGCGCGGTGGGCGCCGTTGGGTTTGCGTTCGCGGTAGAGGCTGACGGTGCCGGTGAGGCGTCCGAGGTGGTGGGCGGCCCAGACGGTGAGGGTGCCGTCGGTGACGGCGGGGGCCTGGGCGTGCCACCAGGCGGCGGCGGTGGCGTGGTCGAGGGGGGACAGGAAGCCGAGGGAGGAGCCGTCGGCGACGGTGTCGGCCAGGAGGGCGGCCAGGTCGTCGACGCTGTGGTGGAAGCCGGCGGGGGACAGGGGCGCGATGGTGGTCGTGGTGGTCATGGTGCGGGGGTCCTCGGGGCGCGGGGTCAGGGCAGGATGATCATTACGGCGTAGCGGACGGGCTGCGGGCCGGGGCAGTGGAAGCGGGAGCGGCCCCACAGGCGGAAGCGGAGGCAGTCGCCGGCGCGGAGGTCGTGGGTGTGGTCGTCGGCGGTGACGTGGAGGGTCCCGTCGAGGACCCAGATGTGCTGTTCGAGGCCGGGGACGGGCGGGGCGTCGTAGGAGATGTCGGCGCCGGGGCGCAGGATGCCTTCGATGATCTCGCCGCGCAGGCCGGTGTGGGGCGGGGAGACCGAGCGGCGGGTGAAGCCGGAGGTCTCGTCGTGCCAGACGGGCTGGCGGTCGGCGCGGACGAGGTGGGAGGGGGTGGTCTCGACCTCGGCCAGGAGCCGGGACATGGTGCGGCCGTAGGCGGCGCACAGGCGGCCGAGCAGGGCGGCGGTCGGGCTGATCTGCGCGCGTTCGAGGCGGGACAGGGTGGAGCGGCTGATCCCGGTGCGGTGGGCGAGGTCGTCGAGCGACCAGCCGTGTTCGACTCGCAGCCGGGCGAGGCGGGCGGCGAGGCGGGTCTCCAGCGGGTCGGGGTGGTCGGGGGTGGGGTGGTCGGGGTGTGTTCCCCCGGCACCGTTTCTCATGTCGGAGACAATATCCCATATCTGGGACGAGATTCCAGGGGGCAGGTACTGGCGCGCCGCGTGCCCGGGCGCGCGGCGCGCCGGTGCGCGGCGGGGGTGTCCTCGCCTCCCCGTGCCCCCGGGGAGAAGGGGCCGGGGTCTTTTCCGGGGGGAACCTTGGCGCGGGCCGGGCCATGCGGACGGCCGGGCCCGGGTATCGCACCTGCGGCCGGGCCACCCCGTCGTCCGCTGCGCCGTACGTCTCCCCCGGGGACGCCGGGGTCCGGGCCGAGGGAAGGACGGGCAGGACCCAGGGGAGGCGGGCATGGCGGCGTCGGAGGCCGGGCAGGACGGCGTTCTGGAGGAGCGCCCGGCGGCGCGGCCGGGCCGGGTGGCGGCGCCGGGTGGTCCCGCGCGCGGGCCCGCCCGCCGCCGGCCGCCGTCCGGGAGGGCGCGCGGCGGGCTGCCGGGCCCGGTCGCGGCGCTCGGCCTGGTCGCCGCGGTGTACGCGGTGGCGCAGCTGACGATCGTCTCGGCGCGGATGGGGATCGGCTGGGACGAGGCGATCTACGCCAGCCAGTTCTCCGGGCACGCGCCGCCGGCGGAGTTCAGCGCGCCGCGCGCGCAGGGCATGCCGCTGCTGGTGGCGCCGGTGACGGCGCTGACCGATTCGGTGGTGGTGCTGCGGTTGTACATGACGGCGCTGTCGTCGCTGGGGCTGCTGGCGGCCTTCGGCGTGTGGACGCGGGTGCGGCCGGGGTACACGGCGCCGCTGGCCGCGCTGCTGTTCTCCGGTTGCTGGCTGTCGCTGTTCTACGGCAACGAGGTCATGCCGAACCTGTACGTGGCGCTCGGCGCGGTGGCGGCCGCGGGCCTGCTGTGCCTGCCGGGCCGCGGGTGGGCGACGGCGGCGGCGCTGGCGGCGGTGACGGCGTTCGTGGCGCTGGTGCGGCCGTCGGACGCGCTGGTCGTGGCGGCGGTGCTGGTGGTCGCGGCGCTGGTGGCGCGGCCGCGCCGGTGGCGGGAGTGCGCGGCGGTCGCGGCGGGGCTGGCCGCCGGCTGGGGCGAGTGGCTGGTGGAGGCGGTGGTGCGCTACGGCGGTGCGGCCGCCCGGATGCGTGCCGCCGGGGAGGCGAACCTGACGGGGCCGGCGCTGTCGGTGGTCGAGCACGCCCGTGCGCTGGACGGGCCGTCGCTGTGCCGGTGGGGTACCGACTGCGGGCCGGTTTCGGTCGTGGCGCTGGTGTGGTGGCTGGCGATTCCGCTGGTGGGGGCGTTCGGCCTGTACGCGGCCCGGCGGGAGCGGCGCGGTCCCGGGCCGCTGCTGCTGGCGGCGGTGCTGGCGGTGGCGGTCGCGGCGCCGTACCTGTTCTATGTCGGGTACGCGGCGCCGCGGTTCCTCATGCCGGCGTACGCGCTGGCGGCGCTGCCGGTCGCCGCGGGGGTGATCGCGCTGGTGCGGTGGGGCCGGGCGCCGCTGCGGCGGGCGGCGGTGGTGTTCGCGGGTGCGGGCCTGCTGGCGCACTTCGTGCTGCAGGGCGGTTACGCGTACCGCATGTCGGCCATCGCGTTCGAGAGCCGGGAGCGGGTGGGGCTGGCGGTGGAGGAGCTGCGGCGCCTGGGCGTGCGGGGGCCGTGCATGGTCTACGGGCAGTCGGGGGTGCAGATCGGCTATCTGCTGGGCTGCCGGTCGCAGGGGCTGGCCCGGGGGTTCCACCGGCGGCCGCCGGTGCGGGTGCGGCAGGCGCTGGAGGCCGGTGAGCGGCTGCTGGTGGTCTACTCCGGGGCGCGGCCGCCCCGCTTCAGCGCCTCCTGGCGCACGGTGCGGCTGCCGGGCGGGTGGAAGGCGCGGTTCTCGCCCGCCTGGGACGACTGAGGCGGGCCCGTCCGGGCCCCGCCGCCGGTCCCTCCTGCGGGGCCTCGGCGCCGTTCGCGGCGCGGGGCGGGGGCGTACGGTCTGGCGCGGGCGCGGGCGGCGGGGGTGGGATGGAGGGGGAGAAGGAGGAGCGGTGGAGCAGATCATCGTCGCGGGCACGGACGGGTCGCCCGCCGGGACGGCGGCCGTGGAGTGGGCGGCCGACGACGCCTCCCGCAGGGGGGTGCCGCTGCGCGTGGTCTGCGCCGTGGAGCGCTGGCCGTACGAGATCGTCCGCTTCCCCCGTCCGGATCTGCCCGACACGCTGAACCGGGCGGCGGAGAAGGTCCTGGCCCAGGCGGAGGCGGCCGCGCTGCGGCGCCGGCCGGGCCTGGAGGTCACCACCCGGGTGCTGCAAGGGGCGCCGGCGGTGGTGCTGCGCGAGCAGGCGGAGGCGGCCGCCGCGCTGGTGATCGGCAGCCGGGGGCTGGGCGGGTTCGCGGGAGCGGTGCTCGGCTCGGTGAGCATGCACGTGGCCGGGCACGTGCACCGCCCGGTGGTGGTGGTGCGGTCCGTGCCGCCGTCGGTGCGCGGTGAGGTCGCCGTGGGGTTCGACGACTCGCCGGCGTGCGAGCCGGCGCTGGCCTACGCCTTCGAGCAGGCGGCGCTGCGCGGCGCGGTGCTGCGGGCGGTCTACGCCTGGCAGCTGCCGGCGCACGCCTTCGCGCCGGAGATCGTCTACGACCTGGACGGGATCCGGGCCGAGCAGCGGCGCGTGGCCGAGGGCAGGCTCCGGGCGTGGCGGGAGAGGTACCCGCGGGTGCAGTTGGTGGAGGACGTCCGGCAGGCGCATCCGGTGGAGGCGCTGGGCGAGGTGTCCGGCGGGGCCGACCTGGTGGTGGTGGGCTCTCACGGGCGCGGCGCGGTCGGGGCGGTGCTGCTGGGCTCGGTCAGCCGCGGCGTCCTGCACCACGCCCGCTGCCCGGTGGCGGTCGTGCGGTCGTGACCCGGGGCGCGCGTACGCGGTCGCGGCGACGGCCGTGCCGGGCCGGGGCGTCCGGGCCGCCGGGTGCTCAGGTCAGGTTCTGACCTTAGCGGATCCTAGGGTCGCGGGCATGACGAATCCGCGAGGTGACATCCGTCCTTTCCGCATCGACATCCCGCAGGCGCAGCTGGACGACCTGCGCGCCCGGCTGGCGAACACGCGCTGGCCGGACGAGCTGCCGGGGGTGGGCTGGAGCCGGGGGGTGCCGGTGGGCTACCTGAGGGAGCTGGCCGAGTACTGGCGCACCGGCTACGACTGGCGGGCGCACGAGGCGGTGCTCAACGGCTACCCGCAGTACCTGGCCGCGATCGACGGGCAGAACGTCCATTTCCTGCATGTGCGCTCGCCCGAGCCGGACGCGCTGCCGCTGGTGCTGCTGCACGGCTGGCCGGGCGGGGTCACGGACTTCCTCGACGTCATCGGGCCGCTGTCGGACCCGCGGGCGCACGGCGGAGAGGCGGCCGACGCCTTCCACCTGGTGATCCCGTCGCTGCCGGGCTTCGGGTTCTCCACGCCGCTGGCCGGGCCGGGCATGAACGTCGCGCGGATGGCCGCTCTGCTGGTGGAGCTGATGTCCCGGCTGGGGTACGGGCGCTACGGCGTGCAGGGCTACGACGCCGGCGCGTGGGTGGGGCCGGAGATGGGCAGGCGGGCGCCCGATCGGGTCGCCGGGGTCCACGTCAACGCCCTGGTGACCTTCCCGGCCGGGCAGGAGGGCGAGATGGAGGGCCTGTCGCAGGTCGAGCGGCGGCGCTGGCAGGCGATGCAGGACTTCAACGACGGCTACCTGCAGTGCAACTCCAAGCGGCCGCAGACGGTGGCCTACGGTCTGCACGACTCGCCGGTCGGGCAGCTGGCCTGGATCGTGGAGAAGTTCAAGGAGCTCACCTACCCGGAGGAGGGGCTGCCGGAGGACAGCGTCGGGCGCGACCGCATCCTGACCGGTGTCTCGCTGTACTGGCTGACGGGCACGGCCGGGTCGTCGGCGCAGATCTACTACGAGGAGGTGTCGGCGGACGCCTGGAGCGGGGGGCGGGACGGCGGGGACGCCGCGGCGGGGCAGGACGGGGAGGGCGGCTGGGCGTCGGCCGCGCGCGGGACGGTGCCGACCGGCGTGCTGGTCTCCGCCCACGACGTCACCGTCCGGCGCTGGGCCGAGCGTGACCATGAGGTGGTGCACTGGAGGGAGCTGGGCCGGGGCGGTCACTTCCTGGCGATGGAGGAGCCGCAGGCGCTGGTCGAGGACGTGCGCGCGTTCTTCGGGAGGGTGCGCTGAAGCGGCGGCCGCGGACCCGCGCGCGGTGCGGCGGCCGCGGCCGGTCAGGGCGCGGCCGGGCCGAACCTGCGGCGGTAGGCCAGCGGGGTCAGCCCGGTCCCGCGGCGCATCACCGCGCGCAGGTTGGCGGCGGTGCCCAGTCCGCTGCGGCGGGCGACCACCTCCAGGCGCGTCTCGCCGAGCTCGATCAGCCGGCACGCCAGGGTGAGCCGTTCGGCGGTCAGCCACGCCAGCGGCGTCGTGCCCAGCTGCGCCCGGAAGCGGCGGTGCAGCGTCGCCGGGCTGACCGCGGCGCGCGCGGCGAGGCCGGCCACCGTCAGCGGGCGGTCCAGCCGCTGCTGCGCCCAGGCCAGGACGGGGGCCAGGGACTCGTCCGGCACGTCGGGCACGGGGCGTTCGACGAACTGCCGCTGTCCGCCGTCGCGGTGCGCGGCGAACACCAGTCGGCGGCTGACGGAGTTGGCGACCTCGGCGCCGTGGTCGCGTCGGACGATGTGCAGGCCGAGGTCGAGCGCGGCGGCGCTGCCGGCGGCGGTGAGGATGTCGCCGTCGTCGACGAACAGTACGTCGGGTTCGAGGCGGACGGCCGGGAAGCGGGCCCGGAAGGCGTCGGCCCACTGCCAGTGCGCGGTGGCCCGGCGTCCGTCGAGCACCCCGGCCTCGGCCAGGGTGAAGGCGCCGCTGCAGAAGCCGACCAGGCGCGCGCCGCGTGCGTGTGCCCGCCGTACGGCCTCCAGCACGGCCGGGCGGCGTGGTGCGTCGACGTCGGGGCGGTTGGGGACGATCAGGGTGTCGGCGGTCTCGGCGGCCTCCAGGCCCGCGACTGCGGTGAGGGTGAAGAACCCGTCGCGCATCGGGGTGCGTGGCTGCGGTGAGCAGAGCCGGAAGTCGTACAGGTCGCGGCCGAGCTCGGGCCTGCGCAGGCCGAACACCTCGGTGGCGCAGCCGAGTTCGAAGGGGTTGGAGTTCTCGTCCACGATCACGACGACCCGGTGCGGGGCCGCCGTGCGGGAGGTGTGCGAGGATCCTTGCTGCATATGCGATTTGTAGCACTCGCTGCGGCCGGGGCCGAGCGGTGATGATCGGTCCATGAGCAGTGGACGCGATGAGCCCATCGCCCTGGCCGAGGCCCTGGCCTCCTTCGAGGCCCTGTGGAGCCCGCGCATCGTCGCGCGGGTCAACGACTACGACGTGCGCGTGGCGAAGGTCGCGGGTGAGCACGTGTGGCACGCCCATGACGGCACCGACGAGTTCTTCCTGGTGCTCGACGGGGAGCTGTGCATCTCGCTGCGCGAGGCCGCGGGGGAGCGCACGGTCCGGTTGCCGCGGGGCGCGGTCTTCACCGTGCCGCGGGGCGTCGAGCACCGGCCGTACGCTCCGCGCGGCGCGGCGATCCTGATGTTCGAGCCCACCGGCACCTTGAGCGTCGGCGACCGCCACGACGAGGTGCCCGGCCACGTCGATGCGACGACGGGGCACGAGCTCGGCCGGGATTGACCGGGCCGTGCGGTGGTCGGCTCCCCGGCGCGAGGGGGCCGGATCGCGGCGGTCGGCGGTGAGGGCCGCAGCCGGCCGGGGTGGCCGTTTTCAAGGGCTGCGGGTGACGGCCAGCAGCGCGGCGGCGATCACCAGCTCGATCCAGAAGTACAGCCAGCTCGGGTAGAACGCCGACGGCCGCTCGACCGCGCGGGCGGCCAGGCGCCCGATCGCCATGCCCAGCAGCGCCGCGGCGACGGTCATGACCGCTCCGCGCCCGAGGTGCCCGGCGTCGGCCGCCGCCAGTGCCAGCACGGCGGCCATGGCCACGCCGAAGCCGCCGTACACGGCGCGGATCTCGGTGCGGGCGTCGGGGGTGTCGGCGCTCATCCGGAACGGCCGGATGAGCCCCGCGGGCATGAGCAGGCCGTAGACGCCCATTGCCAGGAAGAACAGGGCGGCGAGGAGGATGACGAACATGACGCAGATGGTCGCCCGGCGGGTTCCGCAGGCGCTTCCACGAACGTGCTGCGCGCCGGCGACGCTGTGGCTGGGGCCCGGCCGGGCGCTGTACGCCGGTCCCTCGTTCGAACTGCGTGCGCATTCGGGGTCGGTGGCCTGCCTGGCCGTCGGCCTGGACGAGGCGTTCACCGTGGACATCCCGGGGCGTCCGGCCCGTACGGCCCGCAGCGCCCTGATCGCCCCCCGCGTCAGGCACCGGCTGGTGGCGCGGGGGCGCATGGTCTTCTGCTATCTCGACGCGGCGTCCTTTCGCGGTTCGAGCTGCGCGGGGCTGATGACCGGCGGTGACGGCGTGCTGGGCCTGCACCATCGCCACCAGCGGAGGTTGTTGCGGATCGAGCCCGGCCACGACTGGCTGGATGCGGCGGCGCCGCCGGGTGCCGGCCGCTGTGATCCCCGCATCGGGTGGGCGGCCGGGGTGCTGCGGAGTCAGACGCACCGGACCGTCTCGGCGGGTGAACTGGCCGACGGGTGCGGTCTGTCGGTCTCGCGTTTCCTGCACCTGTTCGCCGCCTGCACCGGCACCAGCTTCCGCCGCTACCGCCTGTGGGCGCGGATGCTGCGGGTCGCCGAGTTCCTCGCCGACGGCGGCGACCTCACCACGGCCGCCACCGGGGCGGGGTTCGCGACCCCCTCCCACTTCAGCGACGCCTTCCACCGCATGTTCGGCCTGCGGCCCAGCCGTCTGCTCGCCGCCGGCGTCACGATCGTCCGGCCGCAGGAGGGGCCGCCGGGCGGCAGCGGGGCGGCGGGGTGAGCGGTGCCGCCGCGGGTGCGGGCCGTGTCGCCGGGCCCGGAGCGTCGCCGGGGGGCTAGGCGGCGGGGTCGATGACGACGCAGCAGTTGTCGGGGCAGGGCCGCGTCCGGACGGTCAGGCGCCCGGACGCCCGCAGGCCTTCGAGGCAGCCGCGGGCCAGGGCGGCGTTGATCGCGCAGACCAGTTCGGTGTCGACCGCGCGCATCCGCTGGAACGGGCAGTTCGTCAGCAGTACGGACGGCCCGTCGGCGGCGGGCTCGTAGCCGAGCCGTGCCAGCAGGTCCCACAGGGCGTCGGGTTCGGGCCGCTCGGCCGCCAGCCGCCGGCCCCGCCGTACGGCCACGCGGGTGGCGGCGTCGGTGAACGGCTCGGGCGGCCGGTGCTCGCGCGCCGCGTGCAGGAGGATCTCGGCGAGCAGTTCGTAGCGGCGCGGCGGCAGGGAGGCGCTCAGCTCGCGCCGGGTGGCGCGGTAGCGCTGGGCGGGGCGGCCGCGGCGGCCGGTGCCGGCCGGTTCGTCGACCGCGGTGACGAGGTGGGCCTGTTCGAGTTTGTGCAGGTGGAAGGCGACGAGGGTCCGTCCCATGTCGAGGGCCTGGCAGATCTCCTGGCGGGTGCACGGCCCGTGGGCGGTCAGGAACTCGTACAGGCGTGCCCGCTGCGGTTCGGCCAGCAGGCCGAGCACTTCGAGATCGTCCGGCGTCGTGTCCATGGGGTTCACCGTAGCCGAGCCGTCAAATTTCGCCAATTGCGGTTGACGTAATTAGGGGCGGGCGGAATATTGAGCACGGCGGTTGGCGGAAATGGCGGCGCCGGAGGCGGCGTCCCTCCGGCGCGGTCCGCGCCGGCCGCCTCCGGCGATGGGCGGGCGGGCGGGGCCGGACGGCCCCGCCCGCGCGGCCCGCCGGATCACCGGAGGGCCGGCGGCGCCGCTTCCCGGCGGCGAGCGGCTCCTCGGCGCAGACAACAGATCCGACGAAAGGAGATCCGATGAAGCTCGACCGGCTCCGCGGACCGGTGCTCGCGCTCTTCCGCGCGGTGATCGGCCTGCTGTTCGCCTTCCACGGGCTGGCGTCGATGTTCGGCGTCTTCGGCGGCAACCGCGGCACGGGCCAGGCCGTCGCGTTCGGCGCCTGGCCGGGCTGGTGGGCCGCGCTCATCCAGCTCGTCTTCGGGGCGCTCGTGCTCGCCGGGCTGTTCACCCGCGTCGGCGCGCTGCTGTGCTCCGGCTCGATGGCGTACGCGTACTTCGTGGTGCACCAGCCCGAGCACCTGCTGCCTTTGCGCAACGGCGGCGAGCTCGCGGCGCTGTTCTGCTGGTCGTTCTTCCTGATCGCGGTGCTCGGCCCGGGCCCGTGGGCGCTCGACGCGCTCCTGCGCAGGGGGCACGGGCACGGCGGTGCGCCGCGCTCGCGGCTGGGCGCCTGACCCGGCGGGCCCGCGCCCGCCACCTTCACCGTACAGCGGCGAGGGGGGCTTGCGGCAAGGCCCCGGTGCTCCCGCAGAATCGGGGGCCGTGAGCGGGCCCGGGACGGAAGAACGCCGGGGCGCACGCCCGCGCGCGCTCACCTCCACCGCACGGCCGGCCGGCCGTGGCCCGAGCCTTCACGGAGGGATCCCACATGCGTGTGCTGCTGTCCACCATCGGGTCGCGTGGCGACGTCCAGCCCCTGGTGGCGCTCGCCTCGGAACTGCGGCACCTCGGCCACGAGGTCCGCATGTGCGTACCGCCCGACTTCCGTGAATGGATCGACGGGCTCGGCATCCCCGTCGTGCCCGTCGGCCCCGGACTGCGCGCGGCCGCCGCCCGCCCGGCCGACCCGCAGGCTCCGCCCGCCCCTCCCTCGCCCGAGCAGCTGCGCCGGGCGGCGCGGGCCACGGTCGCCGCCCAGTTCGAGACGGTCACGGCGGCGGCCGAGGGCTGCGACGTCATCGTGGCCGCGACGGCCCTGCAGGTGGCCGCCCGCTCGGTGGCGGAGGCGATGGGCATCCCCTACGTGTTCGCCGCCTACTGCCCGGCGGTGCTGCCCTCGCCCCACCACGCGCCGCCGCCGCTGCCCGTGCCGGGACGGCCGCCGGCGCCCGAGACGGCCGGCAACCGCGCCCTGTGGGCCCGCGACGCCGCGCACTTCAACGACATGTTCGGCGCCGCGCTCGACGCCCACCGGGCGTCGATCGGGCTGCCCCCGGCCGGTGACGTGCGCGGCCACATCCTCACCGACCGGCCCTGGCTGGCCGCCGACCCGACCCTGGGGCCCTGGCCCGGGCCCGACGGCTCCGGCGTCGTGCAGACGGGCGCCTGGATCCTGCCGGACGGACGCCCCCTGCCCGCCGAGCTGGCGGCCTTCCTCGAAGACGGCGAGCCGCCCGTCTGCTTCGGCTTCGGCAGCATGCGGGTGCCGCAGGACCTGGCCCGGACGCTGATCGGCTCGGCCCGCGCGCTCGGGCGCCGGGCGATCGTGCTGCGCGGGTGGGCCGGGCTGGCCCCGGTGGACGACGGGCCCGACTGCCTGTCCGTCGGGGAGGTCAACCAGCAGGCGCTCTTCCCGAAGGTGGCCGCCGTCGTCCACCACGGCGGCGCGGGCACCACGACCGCGGCGGCGCGAGCGGGCACGCCCCAGGTCGTCATCCCCCAGGTCTACGACCAGCACTACTGGGCGCAGCGGGTCCACCGGCTGGGGATCGGGGCCGCGCACCCGCCCGCCGTACCGACCGGGGAGTCGCTGGCCGCGGCGCTGCGCCACGCGCTGCGGCCCGAGGTGGCGCTGCGCGCCCGGGCCGTCGCCGCGCGGGTGCGCACCGACGGCGCCCGGGCCGCCGCCGAGCGCCTGGCGGCCGCGGACCCGGCGGCGTGACCCGGAAAGCGCGTCAGCGGTCCAGGACCTCGAGGTAGTGCCGGTTGTACATGACGCCGAGGACGTTGCCGAAGGGGTCGACCACGGAGGCGGTGACGAAACCGGGGCCGCGCTCGACCGGCTCGTCGTGCACCGTGGCGCCCAGGGACAGCAGCCGCTCGAAGGCGGCCTGGACGTCGTCGACGTGCCAGTAGGCCACCGCGCCGCCGGCCGCCTCGGAGCGGGGGTGCGGCGCGAAGCGGCGGTCGACGATGCCGAGCTCGTGCAGGTAGTCGCCGACGCGGAACTCGACGTAGGCCGGCGGCCCGTCCACCGGGCGCGTGAAGTACGGCTCGACGCCCAGCACCTCGGCGTACCAGCGGGCGGCGGCGGTGACGTCGTCGGCGAAGAGACTGACGGTGGTGAGGCCTCGCAGCATGGGTGGTTCCCTTTCCGGTGGGTGACGTCTTCCATGCTCCGCTGCAAAGTGCTCATCTTCTGAGCACTTTGCTGGAGAATGCGGGCCATGCGCGCTGACCGTCTCGTGGCCGTCCTGCTGCTGATGCAGTCCCGCGGCCGGGTGACCGCGGCCGAGCTGGCCGCCGAGCTGGAGGTGTCCGTCGCCACCGCCCGCCGGGACCTGGAGGCGCTGTCGGCGGCGGGCGTCCCGGTGTATCCGCAGCCCGGGCGCGGCGGCGGCTGGTCCCTGGTCGGCGGTGCCCGGACCGACCTGTCCGGTCTGACGGCGGCCGAGGCGCAGGCCCTGTTCCTGCTCGTCGGCCCCGCCGCGGCCGTCTCCGCCGAGGCCGGGGCGGCGCTGCGCAAACTCGTGCGGGCGCTGCCCCGCACCTTCCGGGACGACGCCGAGGCCGCCGCCGCGGCCACGGTGGTCGACTCCGCGGGCTGGGGCGCGCGCGACCGCTTTCGGCCCGCGGCGGTCGACCTGCTGCAGAGTGCCGTGGTCGGCCGCCGCCGGGTCCGCCTCACCTACGCCGGGCGCGGCCGGCAGGCGGCGCGGCGGCTGGTCGACCCGTGGGGCCTGGTCGACAAGGACGGCGTCTGGTACCTGCTGGCCGGGACCGACCGGGGGAGGAGGACCTTCCGCGTCGACCGGATCACCGGGGCCGAGATGACGGATGAGCCCGCCGGGCGCCCCGACGGCTTCACCCTCGCCGCGGCCTGGCGGGAGGTCGTCGAGGAGATCGAGCGGTACCGCTCCCGCACCCGGGCGACCGTGCTCGTCGAGGAGCGGTTCGTGCCGGTCCTGCGCGACCAGTTCGGCCGGCACTGCCGCATCGACGGCGAACCCGGCGGCGGGACCGGGGACGGGACCGGTCGGGGGCGCGTCCGGGTCCGGCTGGCCGCCCCGACCCCTTTGGACATCGCCCGCCACCTCGCCGGCTGGGGCGCGCTGATCGAGGTCGTCGAGCCGTCCTCCGTCCGCGGCGAGCTCGCCCGCATCGGGGCCGAGCTCGTCGCCCGCCACGGCGCCGGCGGCTGAGGCGCGGCCGGCGCCGGAGCGGGGGGCGGCGCCGTCACCGTCGCGCGGCGTGGCGGGGCGCCGGCGGCCGCCCGATAAGGTGCGGGATCATGACGTATCCAGATCCGGTCTACTCCGGCGACGGCGGCGAGATCAACGCGACTCACCGCCCCGCGGACCACGCGCCCGAGCTGACCTACCGCTCCGGCACCACCGTGCACTATCTGGCGACGGGCGCCTCCACCGGCGGGCGGTTCGGTCTCTACCGCTGGGAGATGGGACCGGAGCCGAGCGGCCCCGACCCGCACTTCCACCGGTCGATCTCCGAGTCGTTCTACATCCTCACCGGGACGGTGCGCATCTACGACGGCACCCGCTGGATCGACACCCGGCCCGGCGACTTCGTGCACGTCCCCGAGGGGGGCGTGCACGGCTTCCGCAACGAGTCGGGCGAGCCCGCGTCGATGCTGCTGCACTTCGCCCCGGGCGCGCCCCGGGAGGGCTACTTCGAGGGTCTGGCGGAGTTCGCCGTCTCCGGCCGCCCCGGCGACGAGGAGCTGGCCGCCTTCTACATCCGCCACGACACCTTCTGGGTCTGAAGGCCCGGCTCCGGGACCCGCGACGCGGCCCGCGCGCACGGCCCGCGTCGCGGACGGCCCGCGCGGCCGCGGATCGAGCCGGATCGGGAGCCGGGTCGCCGTCCCCGGCGCGGCGCCGAGATCGCCCGCAGAAGCGGCCACCGCCTGACCTGTTCCCCTGCGATCGTCGTCGTGTGCCAGACAACGACGACGCGAAGGACCCGAACACCGTGACCACCACCACCGCATCCCCCGCAGCCTCCTCCCCGGCCCTCGACGCCGAGCGGGCCGAGCTGCTCGCCGCGCTCGCGGACGCGCGCTCCACCCTGATCGGCACCGTCGAAGGGCTCGGCGACGAGCAGCTCGGTGAGCGCCCGACGGTCAGCGCGCTGTGCCTGGGCGGACTGATCAAGCACGTCGCGTCCATGGAGGAGGGATGGATGCGCTTCGTGCTCGAAGGCCCGTCGGCGATGAACTTCGACCTGCCCGACGGTGTCACCTGGGCCGACATCGAGGCCGGCACCGCACGCGAGATCCCGCAGTGGATGATCGACCACGAAGGCGACTTCCGGATGCTGCCCGGCGAGACGCTGGCCGGGATCCTGGAGCGCTACGAGCGGGTCGCCGCCCGCAGCGAGGAGATCGTCGCGGCCGTCCCCGACCTGTCGGCGACGTATCCGATGCCGGAGGCGCCCTGGAACGCGCCGGGGGAGGTGCGCAGCGTGCGGCGGGTGCTGATGCACGTCATCGCCGAGACCGCCCAGCACACCGGGCACGCCGACATCCTGCGCGAGGCGCTCGACGGCAGGAAGGCGACCTGACCGGGCGGCGCGAGGCGCCCGGCGGGCTCAGGCGGGGCAGGGGCGCGCGGGCGGAAGGTCCAGCGTGGCCAGCGCGCCGCCGCCGGGCGGGTTGGCGAAGGTGAGGCGGGCGCCCAGCACGGCGGCCTGACCGGCGGCGATGGTCAGGCCCAGGCCGTGGCCGCCGGTTGTGCGGTCGCCGCCCTTGCGGAAACGGGCGGGCCCGTCGCGCAGCAGGTCGCCGGGGAAGCCCGGGCCCCGGTCGTGGACGGCGATGCGGGTGCCGTCCACCTCGACGGTGACCGGCTCGGCGCCGTGCCGTACGGCGTTGGCGAGCAGGTTGGCCAGGATGCGCTCCAGGCGGCGCGGGTCGGTGGCCACGACGGTGTCGGTGCGGACGCGGACGTGCGCGCCGGGCGCCAGCGCCGTCGCCCGGCGCGAGACGAACCGGCCCAGGGCGATGTCGGACAGCTCGGGGCGCTCGGTGGCCGTGTCGAGCCTGGCCACCTCCAGGACGTCCTCGACGAGGGCGCGCAGGACCCGGATCCGGCCCTGGACGAGTTCGGTCATCCGGCCGGGCGGCAGGAGTTCGGCGGCCGTGGTGAGGCCGGTCAGCGGGGTGCGCAACTCGTGGGCGATGTCGGCGGTGACCCGGCGCTCGGCCTCCAGCCGGGCCTGCAGGGCCTCGGCCATCGCGTCCACGGCGTGGGCGAGCTCGGCGGCCTCGTCGTGGGAGCGGCCGCCGACCGCGGCGCCGACCCGGACGGTGCGGTCGCCTGCGGTGACCCGGCTGGCTGCGGCCGCGGCGCGGCGCAGCCGCCGTGACAGCCGCGCGCCGATGGCGATGCCGGCCAGGCCGCCGCAGGCGACGACCGCGGCGGACCCCAGCAGCAGGACGCGGTCCAGCGCGGCCAGGTCGTCGAGTCGGTGCCGGTAGTCCGAGCGCAGGGACAGGACGCGGCCGTCGACGCCGGCCGCCGCCCAGACGAAGGTGCCCTCGCCCGTGCGGCGCAGCGCCGTGGCGACCGCGCCGCCGCGCACGGCCGCGCGCAGGTCCGGCGGCAGCGCCGGGTCGTCCAGCCGGCCGCCGAACACCGCCTGGCCGCTGCGCCGGTACTCCCGCAGCAGCAGCTCGACGCGTTCGGCCTGCAGGCGGCGGGCGTCGTCGGCCTGCCGGCGGGCGTAGGTGACGTGGACGATGACGCTCAGCGCCGCCGCCACCAGGATGCTCACCGCGGCGATGACGGCGCTGATCTTCCACCGCAGACTCACCGCCCGCCGCGGGCCCGCGGCGCGCGCGGACCTCATCCGTGGTCCGCGCGCAGCTTGTAGCCGAAACCGCGCACGGTCTCGATCCGGTCGGCGCCGATCTTGTTGCGCAGCCGCTGCACGTGGATGTCGGCGACCCGGGAGTCGCCGCCGCAGGCGTAGTCCCAGACGCTCTCCAGCAGCACGTCCCTGCTGAGCACGGTGCCGGGCGACTCGGCGAAGCGCAGCAGCAGCCTCATCTCGGTCGGGGTCAGCGCCACGGGCCTGCCGCCGCGCGACACCTGTACGCCGTCGACGTCGATCTCCACGTCTCCGAAGCGCAGCGCCGGGGCGGACGGCGCGCCCCGCGCGGTACGGCGCAGCACCGCGCGGATGCGCGCCAGCAGCACCGAGCCGTCGAAGGGCTTGGTCACGTAGTCGTCCGCGCCGGCCTCCAGGCCGACGACGATGTCGACGGCGTCGTCGCGCGCCGACAGCATGATCACCGGGATGAGGCTCTCGGCGCGGATGCGGCGGCACAGGCTCACCCCGTTCATGCCGGGCAGCATCACGTCCAGCAGCGCGACGTCGGGGGTGCGGGTGCGGAAGGCCTCCAGTCCCTCCGGCCCGTCGGCGGCGGTCGTGACGGTGAACCCGTCGCGCTCCAGGGCCAGGCGCGTCACCTCGCGGATCACCTCGTCGTCCTCGACGAACAGCACGTGCGCGCTCTCGGCGGTGTCCATGTCCTCTCCTCGTCCCCTCGGCGTGCCCTCGCCCCGCCTCACGCGCCGGCCGGCACGAGCGTGCCGCCGGTCCAGCGCAGCGGCGTCGTGCGCGTGGCGGTCGGGCAGGAGGCGTCGTCGTCGGGCAGGTATTCGGGCCGTACCAGGACCAGCGCCCCGTCCTGGACCTCGACGCGGCTGCCGGCCCCCTCGTGGGCGTAGACGCGCCCGCCCGGACGGTCCCCTTCGAGCCGGTAGACGTACGTGCCGCGTGTGCCCTCGTATCCGCAGCTGCGGCCCGGGCACGTGAAGACGGTGACCACCAGCAGGCGGGCGCTGCCGGCGTCCCCGGTCAGGGAGATCTCGTCGGCGTAGACCGGGAACCGGCCGCCCTCGCACCGTTCGATCGCGGAGACGACCTCCGTGCCCATCCGCGGGTCGGCGCGCAGCACCCGCAGGCCGTCGACGTCGGAGGGGACGCCGGTGGCCGTCTGCGCCGGCGCCGGCGCGGGCGAGCCGCGCCCGGCCGGGCGCTCCACGCGCACCTGGGGATCGAGCCCGCACCCGGCCGGCACCAGCAGCGCGAGCCCGGCCAGCAGGATCCCGCCCGCGGCGAGCGGTCTTTTCGGCGACATGCCGCCGATAATACCCGCCGCGCATTGTTACAGAATCTATGGATGACCGCCGGATATCCGATGGGAAACCGGAAGGTAATCGACGACCGCCGTCTTTAACGTGGCGGCCATGGAACACGAAGAAGCAGCGGGAAACCTTTCGGAAGGGCCGTGGAAGGCCGCATCCCATCCGCCTCCGGCGGCCGCCCCGCTCCGGAAGGAGCCGTTTCCGCGCATTTCCGCGGTGAATCCGGGCGGGTTTCCGGATTTTCCGCCGGACGGCCGGGGAATACCCGCCCGCGTTTTCGCCGGCCCGCCGGGAACGGCCGGCGGGCCGGACGGGGAGAACCGCCCCGTACGCACTCGGCAGGACGCCGCGGTGGACTCCACGGTGGACGCCGCGGTGGGCGCCGCCGCGGCCGGGACCCGGCCCCCGCGGGGGCGGTTGCCGGGTCTGGACGCCGTCCGGGCGCTGGCGGTCCTGGGCATGGTCTACATGCACGTCAGCCCGACCGGGTGGCTGAGCGCGGCTCCGTACCAGGACAAGCCGGCCGTGCTGGGGTGGGTGGAAGGCGTCGTCAGCGGCCGGTCGATGAGCCTGTTCGTGCTGATGGCGGGCGTCTCGGTGGCGTTGATGACCGGCGCGTCGCAGCCGCTGTCCGGCGGGCGGCTGTCGGTGGCCAGGAAGCGGCTCGCGGTACGCGCCGCCATGCTGCTTCTGATCAGCCTGTGCGTGGACCAGCTGTCCGGCGGCGGGGTGTCGATCCTCCAGTTCTACGCGCTGTGGCTGCTGATGCTGCTGCCGCTGGTACGGCTGCGCCCGGGCACGCTGCTGGCCGCGGCGGGCGCCGCAGGCGCCGTGCTGCCCGTCTTCTCCTTCGTCGTGATGAACCACGGCGGCACCTGGGCCATCTCCCCGATGCGCCCCGGCGCCGAGCCGCCCGTCACCGGGCTCGCGCTGCTGGTGCACCCGCAGGACTGGCCGGCCGCGCTGCACGGGCTGCTGATGGGCGGCGGCTTCCAGACGCCCTACGCGGTGCCGCTGCTGCTGGCGGGGCTGGCCATCGGCCGGCTGGACCTGCGCGGCCCCGCGGTGCGGCGGCGGATGGCCGCCGCCGGTGCGCTGCTCGTCGCCGTCTCCTGGCTGGTGTCGTGGTTCGCGCTCGGTCCGCTGGGCGCCGGGCGGGCGCTGGCGGCGATGACGGCCTCCGCGGACGGGCCGATGGTGCAGCCGTGGGCGTCGGTGCTGGCCCTGCCGCCGCACCAGCTGTACGGGCTGAGCGTCCCGATGGCCCCGATGATGACCGGTGTCGGGCTGCTGCTGATGGCGGGGTCGCTCGCGCTGCTGGAGCGGCCCGGTCCGCGGCGGGTCCTGCGGCCGCTGACCGCCGCGGGAAGCATGGCGCTGACCTGGTACGCGGCCCACCAGATCGTCATCGAGCGGGCGGCGGGCGACCCGCCCTACGCCTTCACGCTGTTCGCGGCGATGGCCGTCTTCGCGTTGGCCTTCTCCCCGCTGTGGCTGCGCCGGATCCGGCGCGGGCCGCTGGAATGGCTGGTGCACCGCGCGGCCGTGCTGGCCGTGCCGGCCCGCGGCACCGGCCGCGGGGGCTCATGACACGTGCCGTGCCCGGTGCCGCTTCCGGTGACGAGCCGTCCCCGGTCCGGGAGGAGTCCGGACCCCGGGCGGCTCGCCGCGTGCCCGCCGCCGTACGCGGCGCCGGGGCCGCGCCGGCGCGTACGGCGCCGCCGGCCGGTGTGCCTCACCGGTGTGCCTCACCGGTGTGCCTCACCGGGAGGCCGTCCGCCGCGGACGGAGAGGGGAAAGGGGACGAGCCACTCCTTTCCACTTTCAACCTATAGCGCACCGGGGGGCTTGCGGCAAGACCCGGGTCGTGCCGCACAATCGTCGGCCGAGACCGGATACCTGCGGAAACGGGGGATGCGGGTGCTGTCGCCGGCGCATGCCCGTGCGCGCGGGTGCCGCCGGGGCGGCGGCCGCGGGGCCCGCGCCGGGCCCGACGCGCCGGCCCGCGGACCTCGCCGCGCGCGGCGGCGCAAGCACCCCCCAGATCGGAGCCCATCACGTGAAGCCCCTGACCACCGGTGTGTTCGACCTGCCCGGCCGCCTCTCCGCCAAGGCCGACCCGAAGCTGATCGCCGACGACGAGCGGCACTTGGCGGCCGTCGCCGAGAGCCTGAAGGGGGCGATCGCCGAGCTGTCCGAGCGCCTCGACGCCGAGCGCAGGGCACCCGGCGGCGTGGGCCGGCAGGTGCTGGACCGGGACATGGAGATCCACCGGCTGACCGCCCGCCTGCGCACGCTGCGCCGTTTCGGCCTGGACCTGTGCCTGGGGCGCATGGTCGGCGCGGACGGCTCCGAGCCCGTGTACGTCGGGCGGCTCGGCCTCACGGACGGCACGGGCCGCCGGCTGCTGATCGACTGGCGCTCTCCGGCGGCCGAGCCGTTCTTCGGGGCGACCCACGCCGACCCGATGGGGCTGGCGAGCCGCCGCAGGTACCGCTGGACGCGCGGGCGGATCAGCGACTACTGGGACGAGGTGTTCACCCCGGACGGGCTCGAAGGGCACGCCGCCCTCGACGACCAGTCCGCCTTCATCGCCACTCTGGGCGGCAGCCGGTCGGCGCGGATGCGGGACGTGCTCGGCACCATCCAGACCGACCAGGACGCCGTCATCCGCGCGGGATCCCGCGGCGCTCTCGTCGTCGACGGCGGCCCGGGCACGGGCAAGACCGTCGTCGCGCTGCACCGCGCCGCCTACCTGCTGTACTCCGACCCCCGTCTCGGCCACCACCGGGGCGGTGTGCTGTTCGTCGGCCCGCACCAGCCGTACCTGGCCTACGTCGCCGACGTCCTGCCCAGCCTCGGGGAGGAGGGCGTGCAGACCTGCACCCTGCGGGACCTCGTCGCCGAGGGGGCCTCGGCGACGGTCGAGGCCGACCCGGAGGTGGCCCGCCTGAAGTCGTCAGCGGACATGGTGAGGGCGATCGAGACGGCCGTCAGGTTCTACGAGAACCCGCCGGCCGAGGCGATGACGGTCACGACCCACTGGTCCGATGTCCGGCTGGAGGCGGACGACTGGGCGGAGGCGTTCGCGGCGCCGGAACCCGGCACGCCGCACAACGAGGCGCGGGACCGGATCTGGGAGGAGCTGCTGACGATCCTGGCGGACAAGCACGGCGACGACGTGCCGGCCCATCTGCTGCGCAGGTCGCTGCTGCAGGACAGGGAGCTGCTGACGGCCCTCAACCGCGCGTGGCCGCTGATCGAGGCGGCCGACCTCGTCGGAGACCTGTGGACCGTACCCGCCTACCTGCGGATGTGCGCTCCCTGGCTCGGCCCCGAGGAGGTCCGCAGGCTGCAGCGCGCCGACGCCCATGCCTGGACGGTGTCCGACCTGCCGCTGCTGGACGCGGCGCGGCAGCGGCTCGGGGATCCGCAGGCGTCACGGCGCAGGCGCCGGCAGGAGGCCGCCGTCGCCGCCCAGCGCGAGCGCATGGAGCGGGTCATCGACGACCTGATCGAGGCCGACGACTCCGAGATGCTCGTGATGTCGATGCTCCGCGGCGAGGACATGCGGAGCACCCTGGTCGACGAGGCCGCGCTGCCCGGCGCCGATCCGGACCGGCTCGCCGGCCCGTTCGCGCACATCGTGGTGGACGAGGCCCAGGAGCTCACCGACGCGGAGTGGCAGATGCTGCTGCTGCGCTGCCCGTCCCGGAGCTTCACCATCGTCGGGGACCGCGCCCAGGCCCGGCGCGGGTTCACCGAGTCGTGGCGGGAACGGCTCGAGCGGATCGGTCTCGACCGGATCAGCCTGGCCTCCCTGAGCGTCAACTACCGCACGCCGGAGGAGGTGATGGCGGAGGCCGAGCCGGTCATCCGAGCCGCGCTGCCGGACGCCAACGTGCCGACCTCCGTCCGCCGCAGCGGCGTCCCCGTCGTGCACGGGTCCGTCTCGGAGCTGGGCGCGGTCCTCGACGCCTGGCTGGCCGCGCACGCCGAGGGGACCGCGTGCGTCATCGGCGACCCCGCCTTCCAGGAGACGCCCCGGGTCCGGTCGCTCACCCCGGAGCTGGCCAAGGGGCTCGAGTTCGACCTGGTCGTGCTCGTCGACCCGGAGAGGTTCGGCGACGGCGTCGAGGGAGCGGTCGACCGCTATGTCGCCATGACCCGGGCGACCCGGCAGCTCGTCATCCTCACCCGTCCGCGCTGACGCCGATCCGCGGACCCGGTCCCGCAGGAAGGGGCCTGCGGGGAGCCGGCGGGCCGTCGTCCGCCGGGCCGCGGCGGGCGACGGCCTTGCTCATCAATTTAATGACCGGATATGCTCATCCAGTCAAACATTGGAGATGAGGCGGATGAGCAAGGCCGGACGACCGCCCCGGGACCCGGCGCAGCGGGCGGAGCGGGCGCACAGGATCCTCGACGCCGCCGCCGAGCTGATCCTGCGCTGGGGCTACGACAAGACGACGATCGACGACGTGGCCCGGCAGGCCGGGGTCGCCAAGGGCACGATCTACCTGCACTGGAAGACGCGCGAGGCGCTCTTCACCGCGCTGCTGCGCCGCGAGCGGGTGCGGATGCTGGCGGAGGTACGGCGCAGCGCGCCGCACACGCCGCGCGACCTGTTCGCCGCGCTGGCGGCCGCGCTGCTGCGCCGCCCGCTGCTCAGGGCGCTCGTGGCCGGCGACTCCGAGGTGCTCGGCAAGCTCGTCGGGCAGAAGCGGCGCGGCCCGGGCGCGCTGGATTCGAGCACGGCGTTGGACGACTACTACGCCGAGCTGACCCGGCTGGGCGCGGTCAGAGACCTGTCGGGCGACCACGCCCTGGTGATCGGCTCGGTGCTGTACGGCTTCCTGGTGACACCCGGGCTGCTGCCGGGCGGGCCCCCGGCGGACGAACGGGTCGCCGCCCTGCTCGCCGACACCGTCGAGCGCGCCACCGCGACCGGGCGGGCACTGCCCGAGGACGCCGCCCGCCGGGTCGGGCAGGCCACCCTCGGCTACCTCGACGCGGTCGAGGAGCTCGCGCAGCGGAAGCTGGACGACTCCCTGAGCCCCCTTCACGGAGGTGCGATGTGAAGGTCGTCATCCCTCTCGGCGACGCCGCCGCCGACCTCGCGGCGGTCGGCGGGAAGGGCGCCTCCCTGGCCGCCCTCACCAGGGCGGGCCTGCCCGTCCCCGGCGGCTTCCACATCACCACCGGCGCCTACCGCGCGTTCACGGCGGACATCCGCGAGGAGGTCCTCGCCGCGGCCTCGGCGGGCGACGCCGCGCGGATCGCGGCCCTGTTCGCCGCGCGCGAGGTGCCCGAGCCGATCGCCGCCGAGATCCGCGCCGCGCACGCCGCGCTGGGCGAGGACGTCACCGTGGCCGTGCGCTCGTCGGCCACCGCCGAGGACCTGCCCGGCATGTCCTTCGCGGGGCAGCAGGACACCTACCTCAACATCAGGGCAGAAGGGCTGGTCGAGGCGGTCAGGCGCTGCTGGGCCTCGCTCTGGAACGCCCGCGCCATCGCCTACCGCGACCGCAACGGCGTGCCGCACGCCGGCGTCGCCCTGGCCGTCGTGGTCCAGGAACTGGTGGACGCCGACGCGGCGGGCGTCATGTTCACCGCCGACCCCGTCACGGGCGACCGCGGCAGGACCGTGATCAACGCCTCCTGGGGGCTCGGTGAGAGCGTGGTCGGCGGCCGGGTCACCCCTGACACGATCGTCGTGTCCGGCGGCGCGGTCGTCGAGGAGCGGACCGGCGACAAGAGCGTCATGACCGTCCGCGCCCCCGGCGGCACCCGCGAGGAGCCCGTCCCCGACGGCATGCGCCGCGTCCCCGTCCTCACCGGGGCGCAGGCGGTGGCCCTGGCCGGACTGGGAGCGCGCGTGCAGGAGCTGTACGGCACGCCCATGGACGTGGAGTGGGCCAGGCGCGAGGGCGCGTTCACCGTCCTGCAGGCCCGCCCGATCACCGGCCTCAGGCCGCCGACGGAGGAGTGGAACGACAGCCTCAAGGGCGACCACCTGTGGACCGCGGGCAACCTCGGCGAGGCCATCCCCGACGTGATGACCCCGATCACCTGGTCGTTCGTCCGCCTGTTCATCAACGAGGCCATGTCGTCGACGACGATGCCCGGCTTCGACCTGGTCGGCAACATCGGCGGCCGCTTCTACATGAACATGAGCGTCATCGTCTCCGCCGCCAGGGCGCTCGGCATACAGAGCAGGCTCGGCGCGGTCGAGCAGGTCTTCGGCAGGCTGCCGCCGGGCCTGGAGGTGCCGCTGCTCGGCGTGTCCCGGTGGCGGATCATCAAGGCGGTGCTGCCCGCGGCGATCCGGATCCAGCGCAGGGTCCGGGCGAACCTCAAGGACCTGCGCCCGTTCCTGGCCGCCGCCCCGCGGCGCTGCGAGGAGCTGCACGCCGCGATCCGGGCCGCCTCCTCGGCGGCCGAGCTGGCCGATCTGTGGCCGGGCGCCGTCGAGCCGCATCTGGTCACGGCCTGCCGCATGCTGGAGGCCGCGGCCCGGCAGGGCGGCACCGCGCTCGTCCACACCCGGGACAGGCTGCGCAGGATGGTGGGCGACAGCGACGCCGAGGCCATGCTGACCGGCGCCGCCGGCGACGGCGAGCTGGCCAGCCTCGGGCTCGTCACGGGCCTGGCCAGGCTGGCCAGGGGCGAGATCACCAGGGAGACCTTCGCCGCGGTCCACGGCCACCGCGGCCCGCACGAGTTCGAGGTGTCCGTCCCGCGCCCCGGCGAGGACCCGGCGTGGATCGACGCCCAGCTCGCCGGCCTGCGTGACCTGCGGACCGGCGCCGACGAGCTGCTGGCCCGCAGGGACGCGGCCAGGCAGGAGGCGTGGGCGCGCTTCGCCCGGCGCCACCCGCGCAGGGAGGCCGCGATGCGGGCCCGGGTGAAGCGCTGGAGCGCGGTGGTGCGCGACCGCGAGTCCGCCCGGTCCGAGGTCGTGCGCGTGTTCTGGGTGCTGCGGGCCTTCGTCCTGCGCGCCGGCGAGCTGACCGGTCACGGCGACGACCTGTTCCACCTGTACCTGGACGAGCTGCTCGCCGTGCTGCGCGGTGACGACGCCCCGCTGGAACGCGTCCCGGTACGGCGGGCGACGTACGAGATGTACGCGGCGCTGCCGCCGTACCCGGTGCTCATCGTGGGCCGGTTCGACCCGGTCCGCTGGGCCGCCGACCCGGACAGGCGCTCCGACATCCACGACGCCCGCGGCGGCGCCGCCCCGGTCGGCGACACGGTGACCGGTTTCCCCGGCGCCCCCGGCGTGGTGGAGGGGACCGCCAGAGTGGTCGCCCGGCCCGAGGACGGCGACCGGCTCCGGCCCGGCGAGATCCTGGTGACCACGCTGACCAACGTGGGCTGGACGCCGCTGTTCCCGCGCGTGGCGGCCGTGGTCACCGACCTGGGCGCGCCGCTGTCGCACGCCTCGATCGTGGCCCGGGAGCTGGGCATCCCCGCGGTCGTGGGCACCGGCAACGCCACCATGAGGCTGCGCGACGGCGACAGGATCAGGGTGGACGGCGGGCGCGGGACGGTGGAGCTGCTCACGGGGTGAGGCCGTGCCGCCGCGGCCGGGGGCGCGCACCACCGGCGTGCCGGTCGCGGCCCGGACGCCCGCCGCGCGGCGGGTCGCCGCGGCCGCTCAGCCGCCGCGCTCGGCGACGACGGCCTCCAGCACCCGGCAGGCCCGGTCGAGCTCCTGCCGCAGCCGCTCCAGCAGCCCGGCGGCGGCGGCCGTCCGGCCGGCGTTGCCGTGCTGCTCGATGCGCGCGCACACCTCGGCCAGGGCCGCGGCGCCCAGGTTGGCCGCCGATCCCTTCAGGCTGTGGGCCCGCTGCTCGACCGCGGCGGCGTCGCCGTCGGCGACGGCCCGGCCGAGCTGGTGGAGGACGCGGGGCGCGCGGTCCAGGAACGAGGCCAGGACGCGGTCCAGTATCTCCTGCTCGCGTTCGCACCCGGGATCGGCCAGGTCCTCGAGACGCCGGCGGACGGCGGCCTCGAGGTCCTCCGCGGGCGCCGTGCCGGCGGATGCGGACGCCGCCTCGGCGGGACCGGGGGGCGACGCGCCGCCGGAGCCCACCGCGGCCAGGGCCGCCCGCAGGTCGGAGGTGCGGACCGGCTTGGGCAGGTAGCCGTCCATCCCGGCCGCGCCGTAGGCCGCCCGCTCCTCGGTCAGGACGCTGGCGGTCATCGCCACGACGGGCGGCTGGACCGGCAGCTCCGCGGCGCGGATCCGCCGGGTGGCCTCGAGCCCGTCCATGCCCGGCATGTGGATGTCCATGAGCACCACGTCGTAGGCGGTGCGCCGGACGGCCTCGACCGCTTCACCGCCGGTGGCGACGGTGTCGACCCGGTGGCCGAGCCGGGTCAGCATGAGCTGGGCGACCTGCTGGTTGACCGGGTTGTCCTCGGCCAGCAGCACGCGCAGGGGCGGCGACGGCGGGTCCGCGGCCGCACCGTCCGGGAGCCGGTCGGTGCGCGCCGCCCGGCCCTCGGACGGTGCGGCCAGCACCTTGGCCAGGGTGTCGTACAGCAGCGCCGCCCGGGCGGGTTTGGTCAGCACCGCGTCGAACAGCGCGGCCTGGCCGGCGGCGGGACGCCAGTCCACGCTCGTCAGCAGCACGATCTGCAGCACGCGGCCGCCGGGCAGGTCGCGCAGGAGCCGGGCCAGCTGCGCGCCGTCGGTGCCGGGCATGCGCATGTCCACGACGGCCACATCGAAGCCGCGGCCGCCCTCGACCAGCGCCAGCGCCTCGTCGGAGGACTCGGCGACGGCGCAGTCCATGCCCCAGCCGCTCAGCTGCCGGCTCAGCACGCGCCGGTTGGTGGCGTTGTCGTCCACGATCAGCGCGGTCCTGCCGGACAGCGGCACGCCGGCCGGGACCGGCGCGGGGCCCTCCTCGTCGGGGCAGCCGGTCGCGGGCACGGTCAAGGTGAAGGTGGAGCCGGCGCCGACCTCGCTGACGGCGGTCAGGTCGCCGCCCATGGCCCTGGCCAGGCGGCGGCTGATGGCCAGGCCCAGACCGGTGCCGCCGTAGCGGCGGGTGGTGGAGGAGTCCACCTGGCTGAACGACTGGAACAGCCGGTCCATGCGGTCGGCCGGGATGCCGATGCCGGTGTCGGCGACGGTCACCCGCAGGACCATCGGGCCGTCCCCGCCCTCCGGCGGCGCCTGCAGGCCGACGGAGGCCACGACCTCCCCGCGCGAGGTGAACTTCACCGCGTTGCTGAGCAGGTTGACCAGGATCTGCCGCAGCCGCGTCACGTCCCCGCGCAGGATCCGCGGCACGCCGGCCTCGACGTGTCCGACGAGCTCCAGGCCCTTGTCGCTGGCGGCCAGCGCCACCAGTGCCAGCGCGCCCTCCAGGCACTCGCGCACGTCGAACGGCGCGTCGTCGAGGTCGAGCTGGCCGGCCTCGATCTTGGAGAAGTCGAGGATGTCGTTGATGATCACCATCAGGGCCTCGCCGCTGTCGCGCACCGTGGTGGCGAGCCGCTGCTGGTCGGCGTCCAGGCCGGTGTCCAGCAGCAGGTCCGTCATGCCGATGACGGCGTTCATGGGGGTGCGGATCTCGTGGCTCATGGTGGCCAGGAACGCCGACTTGGCCGCGGTGGCGGCCAGCGCCTCGTCACGCGCCCGGGCGATGGCCCGCACGGAGGCGTTGACCGCCTCGGCCATCTGCTCCAGCTCCGCCAGGCCGGACACCTCGGCCGGGCGCGACAGGTCACCGGCGGCCACGCGCCGCGCGGCGGCGGTGACCTGCCCGACCGGGACCGTCACCTTGCGGACGGCCCACCGCGCACCGGCGCCGACCACGACGAGCGCGCCCAGCGATCCCCACACGATGAGCAGGCGGGTGCGTGCGGCCTGGTCGGTGCTGTCCGCTTCGCGCACCGCCAGCAGCCGCCTCTCCTCGGCCTCCATGCGCTCCAGCAGGGCACTGATCTCGTCCATGCTGCGCGCGCCGTCCCCGGTCAGGACGATCCGCCGGGCGGCGGCGGCGCCCTGCGAACGCCGTACCGCGACGGTCCGGGCCAGCTCGTCGAGCTTGTCGCGCACGGGGCGGCGCAACCGGGCGAGCGCGGCCTGCTGGCGGGGGTTGTCGGCGGTCAGCCGGGCCACGGCCGCCAGAGCGGTGTCGATCTCCTCCAGCGCCCGGTCGTAGGGGCGGAGGTAGGAGTCCTGGCCGGTGAGCAGGTAGCCGCGCTGGCCCCGTTCGGCGTCCTTCAGCGCGCCGTCCAGGTCCTGGATGGTGGCCAGGACCCGGTAGGTGTGGTCGACCCTGGCCTCCTGCTGCAGCAGGGCGCCGATGCGCAGGTACGAGCTGGCGCCGACCACGACGAGCGCGCCGAGCGCCAGGACGTAGCCGATCGTGAGCAGCCGGGCGACCGTCCACCGGCCGGCCCGTCCGGCAGGACGGCGGCCGCGCCGGGGCGGCGGGACCGGCAGGCGGGGTGCCGTCATGCGGCCGTCTCCTTGTGCACCTGCTTGGTCGGGGGTGACACGCCGGCACGGCGGAAGGGGTCAGCCGCGCGCCGGCGTCCGACGAAGGACATCGTCTGCCGTGTCATCGGCCGGGAGGCGGCGGAGTTGAGGACCGCGGCGGCGGCCGGCGCCGCCGCGTGGCTGCACGACGTGTCGCTGCGGGCCGTACCGTCCCGGCCGGTCCCCGGCGGCTCGCCGCCCTCTGGGGCGCCTCGCGGGTCACCGGGTCAGCCGGCGCGGCGGGAGCGGGCCAGGGCCAGTCCGCCGAGCGCCACGGCGGCCAGCCCGACCGCCAGGGCCAGGTAGCCCCCGACGATCCCGTAGCCGGTGCCGGGACCGCCCTCGGCGGCGGCCACGACCAGCCCGCCGCCCGCCGCGCGGGCCGACCCCGCCACCAGGGCCGCGACGGCCCCTCTTCTCCCGGTGCCGGTACGGCCGGCGGAGCGGGCCAGGGCCAGCCCGCCGGCGACCACACCGGCCAGCCCCAGCAGTGCGGCCACCACGGACCACAGGCGCCCGGAGGTCAGGACGTAGGCGCCGACGGGGTCGGGCTGGAGCAGCACGCGCGCGGCCGCCGGGGCGGCGGGCCCGGGGATCGCGATCAGGGCGGTTGCGGCTGCGGCGGACAGGTGACGGACCGGCATGTACTGCTCCTTGTCTCCTACGGCTTGGCTCCTGCGACAGGACGTCGACCGATCATGTCCGCCGGACCCGCCGCCGGTCGTCCGGCGCAGGTGGGAGATGCGCGCTGCCGCCGGTACGGCGGCCGGCTACCGCGGACGCCGCAGGAGCCGCGCGCCTACCGCGTGCGCGGTAGCCGGCCGCTCGTCCGCGCGCAGGAGCCGCCCGGGCGCGGATCCGGTTAGGGTGCGCGCATGGGTACAGGGCGGTCCGGCGCCGGGGTCGGTGCCGGAGACTGGGCGATCGCCGTCTGCGTGGCGGCGGCGCTGCTGGTCACCGGGCTGTCCGGACGGGACTCCGCCGCGGGCCCCGACCTGCCCGGCTACGCGCTGCTGGCGGCCGGCGGCCTGGCGCTGGCCGTACGCCGCCGGGCTCCGGTCCCCGTCCTGGCCGTCACCGGATCGTGCGCGGTCGGGTACCAGGCGGCCGGTTTCGACGTGCCCGCCGTCGCGTACCTGTTCGCGGTGTACGCCGCCGTGCGCGCGGGACACCGCGCCGTCACCGTGGCGGCGAGCGTGGCCGTGCTGGCCGCTCTCCCCCTGGCGGCCCTGGCCTCGGGCCTACACGACACGGGCGAGGCGTTCGCGCAGGCCCGGGGGGCCCTGGAGCTGGCCTGGCTGGTCGCGGCCGGTGCCGCGGGCGAGGCGCTGCGGCAGGCCGAGCGGCGGGCGGAGGAGGCCGAGCGCACCCGGGAGGAGACCGCGCGGCGCCGCGCCGACGAGGAGCGGCTGCGCATCGCGCGGGAACTGCACGACGCGCTCACCCACCAGATCTCGATCATCAAGCTGCAGGCCGAGGTCGCCGTCCACGTGGCCCGCAGGCGCGGCGAGCAGGTGCCGGAGCCCCTGCTGGCGATCCAGGAGGCCGGACGCGAGGCGGCCCGGGAGCTGCGCGCGACCCTGCAGGCGCTGCGCGACGACGGCACGGCCCCGCCGCGCGGGCTCGACGACGTCCCGGAGCTGGTGGAGCGGGCCCGTGCCATCGGGCTGGACGCGACGCTGACGATCGGCGGGCGGCGGCACGACGTGCCGGCCGCAGTGGGCCGGACCGTCTACCGGATCGTCCAGGAGTCCCTCACCAACGTCGCCCGCCACGCCGGCGCCGCCACCGCGTCGGTCCGGATCGACTACCGTCCCGACGCCCTGGCGGTGCGCGTCGACGACGACGGCCGGGCCGCGCCGGGCAGCGGGGCGGTGCCCGGCGTGGGGCTGCTCGGGATGCGCGAGCGCGTCACCGCCCTCGGCGGCCGCCTGCGCGCGGAGCCGCGCAGCGCGGGAGGCTTCACCGTCGAGGCCGAACTCCCCGTGGAGCGGACGCCGTGATCCGCGTCCTGCTGGTCGACGACCAGCCGCTCATCCGCAGCGGGTTCCGCGCGATCCTCGACCTCGAGGACGACATCGAGGTGGTGGCCGAGGCCGCCGACGGCCTGCAGGGCCTGGCGCTGGTCAAAGAGCACCTGCCCGACGTCGCTCTCGTCGACGTCCGGATGCCGGTCGTCGACGGCATCGAGGCGACCCGGCGCATCGCCGCGGACCCGGCCCTGGCCGGGGTGCACGTCGTCATCCTGACCAACTACGGCCTCGACGAGTACGTCTTCGACGCGCTGCGCGCCGGCGCGGCCGGGTTCCTCGTCAAGGACATCGTGCCCGAGGACTTCCTGCACGCCGTGCGCGTCGCCGCGCGCGGCGACGCGCTGCTCGCCCCGTCGATCACCCGCAGGCTCATCGACAGACATCTCACCCGGCCGCTCGGGACCGGCACCGGCGCGGGGCTGGAGGGACTGACCGCCCGCGAACGCGAGGCCGTCGCCCTGGTCGCGCAGGGTCTGTCCAACGACCAGATCGCCGGCCACATGGCGATCAGCCCGCTGACCGCGAAAACCCATGTCAACCGGGCCATGGCCAAGCTCCGCGCCCGCGACCGCGCCCAGCTCGTGATCTTCGCCTACGAGTCCGGCCTGGTGGCCCCGCGCGACCGCTGAGGTCCGCGCAGGAGTGCGGACGCCCCGGCAAAGCGGTCTTTCCCCGGTCGAACGGCCGAGCCGTACCGGCTCCTGATCGGCTCTACGGCCGATGCCCGCGGCGGCGCCCCGGCACGATGCTCACCCCATGAAGAAGATCACTTGGGTGACCGCGGCGGGCGCCGCCGCGATCGCGGTACTCGCGTCGTCCGGCTTCGCCGCCGCCCCCGGCGGGGCCGCGGCCCGGCAGGATCGCCCGGACGGCGGGCCCGCCCGGTTCGAGCGGCAGGAGATCGCCTGGCGCCGCTGCCAGGAAGGCCCGGACGACGGACCCGGCAGGCGGCTGGACGCCGCGGGAGCGCAGTGCGCGCAGATCACGGTTCCGCTGGACCACGCCCGCCCCGGCGGACGGACCGTCGAGGTCGCGCTGTCACGGCTGAGGGCCAGCGGACCCGGTGAGCGCCGCGGGGCGCTGCTGATCAACCCCGGCGGTCCCGGCGACCCCGGCAGGATCTACGCGGCGCTGCTCAAGGGGCACGCGCCCGCGCTCGCGGCCCGCTACGACCTGATCGGGATGGACCCCCGGTTCGCCGGGCGCAGCACTCCGGTGGACTGCCGCTGGCCGATCGGGGACTACCTGCGCTCGGCGGGCCGGGACCGGCGCGCCTTCGACCGGAGCGTGGCGCTGGCCAGGGACCCGAGGGCTACTACCGGGACATCCGGGCCCACCGCGCCGACGAGCCGCTGTTCGCGCCGCTGACCCGTGCCTCCAACCTCCCGTGCGCGTTCTGGCCGGCCGTCCCCGCCGAGCCCCCCACGCCGATCGGCAACGGCGTTCCGGCACTGATCGTGGGCTCCACCGGCGATCCCAAGACGCCTTATCCGGGCCAGCTGGCGATGCGCCGGGCCCTGACCGGCTCCCGCATGGTGACCGTGCGCGGCGTCTTCCGCCACCTGGTGTACGGGGTGTTCACCCCCTCCCGCACCGACTGCGTCGAACAGGCCGTGCACCGCTACCTGCTCGACGGCGGGCTGCCGGCCGCGGACACCGCCTGCCCGCCGCCGGGCCGGTGAGCCCGGCCGCCGAGCGGCGGGCCCGGGTCCGGGGCGAGCGCCACCGGCCGGGTCCGGCCCGCCGCTCAGCGGCTCACCGGGGCCGTCACCTGCCGCCGGTGCTCCTGGAACCCGGTGATCCTCCAGACGATCGTCGCGGCCAGGGCGGCGCAGGCGAGGACCGGCACGGCGAAGACGATCTCGGTCTTGGCCGTCAGGAGGTAGGAGGACAGGTCGTCACGGCGGGCGGCGTAGCGGTAGACGAAGTTGGGGATGATCATGCCGATGACCCACAGCAGCCACCACGCCGACACCAGGCGGGATCGGCGGGCGGTGCGCAGGGTGAGCCCTCCCAGGCCGGTGTGGCCCAGCGAGCCCAGCCAGGAGGTCGTCCAGATGTCGTCGACGATCTGCCGGGGGTACCAGAAGTTGACGATCGGTACGCCCCAGCCGAAGACGATCCAGGCGGCGTTCCTGCGGTGCGGGACCGGCATCATGGCTTCGGCGTTGGAGCGCGCCCGGAACAGCCAGATCACGAAGGCGACGGCGGTCAGGACGTAGGTCAGCGTCTGCGCCGTCGCGCCCGCCAGGTAGAGCCTGTCGTTGGCCTCCACAGCGGCCGCGTCGACCGTCTCGGAACCGTCGATGAGGGCGGAGACGATGAAGGCCCGGTCGACGGCGGTGACCAGGGCGAACAGATTGGCCAGCGCGTCGACGCCCAGCAGGGCGATGACCGCGACCGCCATCGCGCGCAGGGGGCGGACGGGGCGGGCGGGCGGTCCGTACGGGGCGGCCGGGGTCTGGGGGTGCATGGCTGTCACCGACGACACTTTATATGGCTTTTATCCGATTTATTGATATATGAGAAGAATGTGAAGATTGAAGTGTCCCGGGAGCGCGAGACGGCGGGGGCGGAGCCGGACCGTCCGGACGAGCGGCGGGGGCGACCCGGGCGGCGGGGCGGCGGCCGTGGACGAGCTGTCCCGCCGCCCGGGCGTGGCCGCCCTGGCGGGGGAGTGCCGCAGCCTCGCCGCCCGCGCCGCCAGGGCCGACGCCTCAGACCGTGAGCGCGGCCGCGATGGCGGGGCCGAACGCGGCGCCCAGCAGGTAGCAGAGGTTGAACTGGCCCATCGCCGTCGCCCGCGCGCCACCGGGCACCGCGGCGGCGGCGCGCGCCGCGAACGCCCCCTGCCCGGAGGCGGCGGCGAGAGAGGTGAGCGCCTGCGCGGCGAGCAGGACGACCGGCGGGACACCGGCGGCCGCCAGCGCCACGCCGGCCGCCGCCACCGCGGGGAACAGCACGGCGACGGCCTGCACGGGGGCCTTCGCGGTGGCGGCGACCACCCCGTACGAGGCCAGCCCGCCGAACAGCAGCGGCCACAGCATGGCCGCCCCCACCGCACCGCCGCTCCAGCCCGCCCGCCCGGCGAGCAGGGCGGGCAACAGGTAGATCATCCCGAAGTTGACCGCGGCCAGCAGGAACGCCAGCCCGGACATCAGCAGGAACACCGGGGCGCGGACGACCGACGCGGGCACGAACCCGTCGGGCCTGGCGCGCACGTGCAGCCCCAGCAGTCCGCAGGCGGCCAGGACGCAGGCGCCCGCCACCGGCCACGAGTGCGGCACGAACACCAGCGCCGTCACCAGCGCCGTCAGCAGTACCGCCCCCCGCGAGTCGAAGGAGGCCGCGGGGGCCGGCTCCGCCGGGCGGTGACGCAGCACGGCCGGAACGGCCAGCAGGCTCAGCGCCGGCAGCGCCAGGGCCACCCGCCACGACAGTGCCTCCGCGACCAGGTCGGCGACCAGCGGGGCGCAGGCGCCCACCGTGGCCAGCGAGGACGTGACCAGCCCCAGCGAGCGCGCCGAGCGGGCGAGGCTCATGGCGATCGTGGTGAACCCCGCCGTGCCGAGCCCCTGTGCCGCGCTGCCGAGCACCAGCACCGGCAGCGACGGCACGGCCGCCACCAGCACCGCGCCCAGGGCCACCAGCGCGGCACAGGCGGACAGCGCCCGGCGTGCCCCCTGGTGGTTCTGCAGGCCCGCCGTCAACGGGGTGCCTATCGCGACGGCCCAGCCGAACGCGGTGACGATCCAGGTCACCGCGCCGAGGGCCAGTCCGAGGTCGCGGGCCGCGTCCGGCAGGATGAGGCTGGGCCCGGCGATGCCGAAGGAGAGCGGCCCCGCCAGCAGCGCCGGCCAGGCCGCCGGGATCCCGCGCCCCGGCGGCGCCGCCCCGGCGCGGCCGGCCGTGGAAGGAGCCGGGGAGGAAGAGGACGGGCGGCTCATCTTCCCTCCTCGCGGGCGGACAGCACCGGGTAGTCCGTGTAGCCGCGGTGGTCGCCGCCGTAGAAGGTCTTCGGGTCGGCCTCGTTGTACGGGCCGCCCCTGGCGATCCGCGCGGGCAGGTCGGGGTTGGCCAGCCACAGCCTGCCGAAGGAGACCGCGTCGGCCAGGCCGGAGCGCAGTGCCTCGAGACCGTCGGCGGGACCCGCGGGCCCGTCACCGCGCCACGGGTGCGGGTTGAGGATGAGCGTGCCGGGCCACTCCGAACGGATGATCTTGGTCACGTCGCGCGTGTCGTTCTCCGACACGTGCAGGTAGGCCAGGCCGTACGGCGCGAGCGCGCGGGTCAGCTCCGCGTACAGGATCTCCGTGTCGCTCTCGTCCATGCCGTTGTAGGTGATGCCGGGGGAGACGCGGATGCCGGTGCGGTCCGGGCCGACGGCGTCGCTGACGGCCTGCACCACCTCCACGGCGAACCTGATCCGTGCGGTCACCGGACCGCCGTAGGCGTCGGTGCGCCGGTTGGTGTTGTCCGACAGGAACTGGTGGATCAGGTAGCCGCTGGCGGCGTGCAGCTCGACCGCGTCGAAGCCGGCGTCGATCGCCAGCCGGGCCGCGGCCGCGAACTCCTCGACGGCCCGCGCGATGTCGGTCAGGGTCATCTCCCGCGGGACCGGGTGGTCGAGCAGCCCCTGCGGCGTGTAGAGCCGCTCGCCGGAGCGGATCGCGGACGGCGCGAGGGGGAGCTCGCCCCCGGGATACAGACAGGGATGGCCGATCCGCCCGGAGTGCATGAGCTGGACCGCGATGCGGCCGCCTCGCCGGTGCACCGCGTCCGTCACCAGCCGCCAGGCCGCCGCCTGCTCGGGCGAGTGCAGGCCCGGCGTGTCGATGTAGCCCTGGCCGATCACGCATGGCTGGGTGCCCTCGGTGATGATCAGGCCGGCGGCGGCGCGCTGGGCGTAGTACTCGGCGGTCCGTTCGCCGACGAGCCCGCCCCGGGCCCGATTCCGTGTCATGGGCGCCATGACCAGGCGGTTGGGGAGATCCAGCGCGCCGATGGTGACCGGCGTGAGCAGCTCGTTCATGTCACCCTCCGTGTCGTGAGCTCGTTTCGGTGCGACGAGGCTACGAGCGGGCGTCTACGGGCCGAATCGGTAAGGTTTCGGTACCGGACTACTGCGATCGGGTACGTATCCCGGTCATCCGCACACTGGGACGAAAGGCGTCGTCGTTGCTGTACGGCAGGGCGAGTGAGCAGGCGGCGATCGAGGAGCTCCTGGAGGCCGCGCGCGCCGGCCGCAGCGGCGGCCTGGTTCTGCGGGGCGAGGCGGGCATCGGCAAGTCGGCTCTGCTGGACTGGGCCGCCGAGCACTCCCGCGGCCTCGGCGTGCGGATACTGCGGGCCACCGGCGTCGAGACCGAGGCCGATCTCGCCTTCGCCGGGCTCGTGCAGTTGCTCTGGCCGGTCCAGGACCATCTCGACGCCCTGCCCGCGCCGCAGGCGGACGCCCTGCGGGCGGTGCTCGGCTCGGGCGGCCCGGCCGGGCAGGACAGGTTCCTGTCCGGGCTGGCCGTGATGACCCTGCTGGCCCGGCTGGCCGACGACGGACCGGTGCTCTGCCTGGTCGACGACGCGCACTGGCTGGACCAGGCCACCGCCGACGCGCTGCTGTTCGCCGCCCGGCGCCTCACGGACGAGAAGGCGGCGCTGCTGTTCGCCGCGCGGGAGGAGGGTTTCGCCGCACCCGGCCTGCCCGAGGTCCGGCTGTCCGGGCTGTCGCAGGAGGACGCGGCGCGCGTGCTGGAACACCGGGGCCTGCCCCCCGCGGAGCGGGACCAGGTGATCGCCGAATCCGACGGGAACCCGCTGGCGCTGATGGAGTTGTCCACCGGACGCAGGCGCTACCACACCGCGGCCGGCCCGATCCCGGTCGCCGACCGGGTGCTCGCGTCCTTCCGCGCGCGCATCGCCCTGCTGCCGGAGAGGACCCGGCTGATGATGCTGACGGCCGCCGCCGAGGGCCGTGGCGACCTGCCCATGCTGCTGCGCGCCGCCGAGGCGCTGGGGGTCGGGCCGGAGGACCTGGCGCAGGCCGAGGAGGCCCGGCTGGTCGAGGTCAGCGCCACCGCCATCGCCTTCCGCCATCCCCTGATCCGTACCGCCGCCTACCAGGGCGCGCCCCTGGCGCGGCGCATCGCCGTGCACCGGGTGCTGGCGGAGGCGGCCACCGACGAGGACTGCCGGGTCCGGCACCGGGCCGCGGCGGCGACCTCACCCGACGAGGACCTGGCGGCGGCCTTGGCCGAGGCCGCCGAACGGGCCCGCGGCCGGGCCGCCTTCGCCGCCGCCGCCGGGCTGTGGGAACAGGCCGCGGCCTTCACCCCGGGCCCGTCCGGCCGGGCCGCCCGGCTGGCGCGGGCGGCGTCGCTGGCGCTCGCGTCCGGCCACGCCGACCACGCCGCGGGCCTCGTCCGGCAGGCCGAGGAACTGGTGGACGAGACCGTCCCCCTCGCCGCGCTGACCGAGATACGGGCGGCGGTGGAGTTCGAGCGGGGGGAGGGCCGCTCGGCGGCCCGCATCCTGGTGGAACGGGCCGCCGCCGCGGACCCGGTGCGGGTGACGCCCATGCTGCGCACGGCGGCCGGGTACGCCTGGCTCTGCGGCGAGGCGGAGGTGATCCGCAGCGCGGCCGCGCGGGCGGCCGGCACGGGCGCGCGGGATCCGATGATCCAGGGGCTGGCGCACCTGGTCGACGACGACTACGCGCGTGGCCTGCCGCTGCTGCAGCGCTTCGTCGCGCAGACACCGCCCGAGGCCGCCGGCCGGGTGCCGCGCACGCCGCCGGAGGATGCCACCGCGCGGTGGGCCGCCTTCTGCGCGATGGTCGTCGCCGACGACGACGCGGCCGCCGCCCTGGCGACCGCCGAGGTGGCGCGGCTGCGCAGGCAGAGCCTGGTGGGAGCGTTGCCGCAGGTGCTGCAGGACCTGGCCGGGGTGCAGGTGCAGGCCGGCAGGCACCGTGACGCCGAGGCCTGCGTCGCCGAGGCCGTCCAGCTCGCCCGCGACACCGGGATGCACCAGCGGGTGGCGCGGCTGCACGCGGTGCTGGCCCGGGTGGCGGCGATCGAGGGCGACGAGGAGCGCTGCCTGCGGCTGGCCGGAGACCCCACCGACGCCGGCGGCGTGACCGGCCTCGTCGCGCTCTGCCTGCTCGACCTGGGCATGGGCCGCTACGAGCGGGTGCTGGAGCGGCTCGAGGCCGCCGCGCGAGGACCGCTGCGCCATCTGACGGTGCTGGTCACGGCCGGGGCCGAGCAGGTCGAGGCGGCCGTGCGGCTGAACCGGCCCGACCGGGCGAAGGAGCCCCTGCACCGTCTGGAAGCCTGGGCGCGCGCCGGAGGGCAGCCCTGGGCGGAGGCGGTCAGCGCCCGCTGTCGTGCTCTGCTCAGCGACGACGAGGACGACTACCTCCGGGCCCTGGCGGCGCACCGGCGCGCGAACCGGCCCTTCGAGCAGGCCCGCACCGAACTGGCGTACGGCGAGTGGCTGCGCCGGGCGCGCCGCCGCAGCGACGCCCGCGCTCCGCTCCGTGCCGCGCTGCGGACCTTCGAGCGGTTGCGGGCCGCGCCGTGGCGGGCACGCGCGGAGGCGGAGCTGAAGGCGACAGGGGAGTCCGTCGTGGTCGCCCGGCCGACGGCCGCCGACCCCCTGGAGCGGCTCACGCCGCAGGAACTCCAGGTCGTACGGCTGGCGATGGACGGCGGCACGAGCCGGGAGATCGCCGCCCACCTGTTCCTCAGCCCGCGCACCGTGGAGCACCACCTCTACCGGGCCTACCGCAAGCTCGGCATCCGCTCCCGCCGCGAGCTGACCCGCCTCGGCCTCACCTGAGGCTCAAGCGGGCGTCCCGTTCACAGCGAGCTGCCACATTCCGACGGCGACGCGGCCGACGTCATCTCCGAGACGTTCCTCACCGCCTGGCGGCGCATCGGCGGGGAAGCATGAGCGACATCGACAACCTGGTAAGGGCCATCGACCCGGCACCACACGCGCCGGATCAGGGGCCCGGCGCGCGCGAACTGCGTGCGGCGATCACGGCCACCCCGGCGCGGCCGGTGGGGCGCCTGCTTCACCGGCCCGACCGGGCGGCCATGGTGCGCCAGGAGGCGTAGTGGTGGATCGCGATGCCGTTGAAGGTCGCGTACGCGCCGGCGACCCGGTCCACCTCGGCCAGCACCGCGCTCATGCGCGCCGCGCCTTCCTCGGCGAAGGTGCAGTGCGGGCAGTCGGCCAGCGGCTGGGTCTCGGCGCCCAGCCGCAGAGGCTTGCCCGCGCCGGCTGCGCGGGTGAGCATGTCGGTGGCGATGTCCGTCATCGAGTTGGGTCCGGTGGCGGTGTCGCGGTAGCTCATGACGGTGGCGGCGTCCACCCGTGCCAGCACCTGGTCGGCCAGCGTGGTGCCGCTGCCCAGGGGGATCTCGCCGTACCAGAAGGGCACGTCGGCCTCCAGCGGCCGGGTGTCGTCGGCCTGCAGCAGCTCCAGCATCCGCACGAAGGACTGCGCCAGGGACTCCTGGCCGCTCTGCCAGGCGGGCAGCGCGTACGGCTCCACGTCGACGTGGCTGCCGGCGAACAGCCCGGTGCCCAGCACCGCGCGCTGCCAGGCGCGCGCCGCGGCGTGGTCGGTGGCCCATTCCGGTTCCCCGCCCAGGGCCGTCAGGCGGATGCCCGCGGTGTCGGCGCCGCGCTTGAGCTCGCGCATCCGCGTCAGCTGGGTGGAGTTGGCGGGCAGGGTGGCCGGGGCGTAGGCGAAGATCTCGGTCACGTTCTGGGCGCGGGCCCAGGCCAGCACGTCGGCCGGCCGCGCGGTGGCGGAGTTCCACAGCCACATCGCCCGGGTGCCCGCCGGCGCGGGCGCCGTGCGCGTTCCGGCGGACGGAGGAGCGGCGGCGGGGGCCTGGCGCGGCAGGGGAGGCGGCGCCGCGGCGGCCGGTGAAGCGGTGACGGTCATCGCGGTGAGTGTCAGGACGGTGACGGCCGCCCGGATGAGACTGTACATGATGCCCGTATGTCCGCTTCGTGGACGCGACGCGCGGAGACATCGTTCGCTAATCGGTCAACTATCCGTATGGGCGGACGGCCGTTCGTCCGCTCAGGACGAGGAGCCCGGTCACCGGGGCACGGCTCTTACGAGGTCCCGATAGCAATGAAGAAATTTCCGACGAAGTAGCTCTTGACCTGCGGTAACGGAGGGGTTTGACTGTCTGTGGCAGGCTGGCGATCACTGCCGCTACGTTCGTTCCGGTTTTGTCCAGTACGGCACGTGGAGTGGTGCATTGTCAGAGAAGATGTTCTCCGAGGAGCAGCCGGAGCAGCTGCGGTCTTTTCCGGAGATCAGCAGCGATGAGTTGATCCGGTACTTCACGCCGACGACGGCGGATGTGGCGTTCGTCGATCCGGGGCGGGGCGGCGCTCGGTGGACCAGTTGGGCATGTTGGTCCAGCTCTGTACGCTGCCGTGGCTCGGGTTCATGCCCGAGGACGCGACCGACCGGCAAGGTTCGGCCCCACCTTCGCATCGCCGTTGATGGGGCGCAGACATAGTCGATGCGGGAAACTCCGGCGCGGCGTCGAGCCAATGGCCGTGCAGTGGCATCTAACGAGATCACAGCATCAGAGAGGGCTCGTGTGACCGTCTGGTTGAACGGCACCTTCAGGGCAGGTGGCCACGCCACCGTGGCGAGGCCTTCGATAGGCGACCGGGGCTGCGCATGACGCAGGGTGCCGCGCAGCTGTGAACGGGTCCCAGCCGTGGTGATCCGCAGACGCGTCCCGCGCTCCACGAAGCGAATCGACGTGACCCGCCTTCCCGAAGACGTCGTGGCGCTCATCGACGCCCTTGAATCCGGCGAGAACGTGATCGTCACGCGTGACGGCGAGTCGATCGCGACGATCTCCAGCACCGTCGACGTGCTCCAAGGCGCCATCGTCGATCGCGACACGCCAGAGGAGGCCAACGACCGACCACCGATCGACTACGACGACGTGACCGTCGTGGCCACCGCGATGAAGCTGTCGAAGGCGGCCCGGGTGTCGCTGTCCGCCCAGCTGGGGGCGGACTACATCGTGCTCGACATGCTCGCGGCTCCCGCAACGGCCGACGTGCTGCTGGCACCGCCAGCCAGCCCACAGCTGATCGCCAGACTCCGATTGATGTTCCCGAAAGCCCGTGTCATCATCACCGAAATCGAGGACCACGAGCTCGGAGTCAATTACCAGGGCCCGCTCCGACGTCTGTTCAACGTCGGCGCCGATGCCTACCTGCCCGCAACGAGTGTCCCTCGTCTGGCCAGGCAGCTCGACTACATACTCACTCATGGGCTTCAACTCACCGATGGACTCGCCACGCCGCGAGAAATCGCACCGGCCATGGAACCGCCAGCTTCCGAAGATGACTGATCCCGTCGCTGCTCCTCCTCACGGCCAATCACGGGATTAACTCGTTCGCCGAATGCCGGGTCCCTCAGCCGCAGTGGACCTGCGTGCCTGACGCGCCTTCAGCGCCCACCACATGTTCGTGGCCAGGTCCTTGCCCACCGGGGTGGAGAATCCCGGAATGATCATGGTGGCCGCCCGGCGACGAGGTGACACAGAACTTGCATTACCTGTCACACTGGCCTCGGCGGCGCTGCTGCGGCCCAGCCCGCCGCCGAGCGGGCAGGAGCCGACTCGGCAACGTTATGTGTCACATCGCGCAGAAGGCGATCTCGTGGCGGTCGTCGTGCTCCCGGTCCCGGCGCCGGACGACCCCGGCGGGCCCCGCGTGGCCGAGGCCGTCGATCGCTTCCTCGACTCCCTGGCCACGGCCACGACCCGGCCCGCCGGCTGGAGCAGCGCAAACCCGCCCGCCGCGGCGACCGCGCCATCCCGCGCGCCCGGTTGGAGAAACTGTTCACCGACCCCAGCCACGCCCTGCGCGAGCGCGTGTTGTGGCGGCTGGCCTATGAGACCGCCGCCCGGGCCGAGGAGATCCTGTCCCTCAACGTCGACGACCTCGATCTGGAGTTCCGCCGCGCCCGCGTGGTCTCCAAGGGCGGCGCGATCGAGTACGTGCACTGGGCCACCGGAACCGCCCGCCTGCTGCGCGGCCGCACCGCGGGCCCGGTGTTCCTGGCTGAGCGCCGCGCCCCTGCCTCGGGCCGGCGCACCCCCGCGGCCGCCGACATCTGCCCCGTCACCGGCCGCGGCCGCCTGTCCTACCCGCGCGCCGAGTACCTGTTCAAGACCGCCTCCGCCGCGCTCGACCCGCACGGGACCGGGTGGACCCTGCACCAGCTGCGCCACTCGGCCCTGCAGCACCTGGCCGCCGACGGCCGCACCGCTCCGGAGCTGCAGGCCAAGAGCTGTCACGCCCACCTGGCCAGCCTCGGCCGCTACGTGCGCCTGGGCGAGGAGACCTCCGCCCGCCTCACCGCCGAAGCCGACCCCGCAGCCCGCCGCAGGCGCTGATGCCCCCGCCCCGGGTGCGGCACCCCGCTCAAGAGCCGATCCACACCCGCAGCGCTTGATCATCGTCTGCGTCCGGCTCTACCCGATAGCCGGCCGCACGCAGGTCGTCTTGGTAGCGGGCCAGCTCGCGGGCCGATGCCTCGGCATCATCGGCACAGGCAAGGAGGAACGGCCGTCCATCGCCGCAGCCCTCCACGACGAGCCCGCCATGGCGCTGGCTGAACTCCCGCCGCTCCGCCGTGCGCAGCACCGCCCGGATCGCCTCGGCGTCCCGGTCCCGCGCCGTCCACAACGGCCGCGGGCCTGCGCCGTACCCGAACTCCGGTTTGTCGCTCATGCTCCACACCGTAAGCGAATCGAGACCTTAGCCGAAGGGCTCAGCATCACCGCAGGCCAAGGGCTACTTCGTTGGAAATTCCTTCATTGCTGCCGGGACCCCATCAACATCGGCAGCATCAACGCCGACCGCACGCCGTTCCCCGACCAGTCGATCTACGCACTGACCAAGGGCGCGCTGGCGAGCCTCACCCGCGGCCTCGCGCGTGAACTGGCCCCACGCCAGATCACCATCAACAACATCCAGCCCGGCCCGATCGACACCGATGCCAACCCCGCCGATGGACCCACCGCGCAGGCCATGCTCGGTGTCATGGCGACCGACCGCTACGGCACCGCCGCGGAGGTCGGCGCCTTCGTGTCATACCTCGCCGGACCTGACGCCGACTACATCACCGGCTCCAGCCTCAACATCGACGGCGGCTTCACCGCCTGACGACCAAACATCCTCCCTGGCAGAGCACGAAAGTCAAGACGTGCGTGCGCAGCGGCCTCTCGAGGGTGCGATGGCGGACGGCCCCTGGCCCCGGTCCGCGCCACAGCGGCGGACGTCTTCGGCCTCAGCACCGCCGGCCCGCACCGGACCGACCTAAGTTCGGCGGCTTCCGCCGTGAGAGGGCCGATGCGGGCCGGCGTGTACGTGCGTACGCATCCCTTGCGGGTCGAAGAGGATAAGTAGTTCCACCACGCCGCCGTCGGCGCTGCCCAGCCAGTGCGGCACGGACGTGTCGAACTCGGCCGCCTCACTGGGCGGCAACGTCAGGTCGCGCTCTCCGAGGATGAGCCGCAAGCGTCCGTTGAGCACGTACAGCCATTCGAAGCCGTCGTGGGTCTGCAGGGTAGGTACGAGCGGTTCCGGCTGGGCAGGGATGATCATTTTGAATGCTTGCACCCCGCCCGGCCGCCGGGACAGCGGTACGAAGGTCATCCCGAACCTCCGGATCGGCGTGAGGTGGATCCGGGGGTCGCCGGTGCGCGGAGCGCCTACAAGGTCGTCCAGCGGAACGTTATACGTACGGGCCAGCGGCAGCAGCAACTCCAGGGTCGCCCGACGCTGCCCGCTCTCCAACCGGGACAGCGTGCTCTCCGACACCCCGGTTGTCGTCGCGAGCTCGGCGAGGGTGATACCGCGGTGACGACGCAGCGCACGCAGGCGCGGCCCCACAGTGTCGAGCACCTCGTCCATTTCATGGTCCACGGGGCCATCTTGCCAGAACCGCAAGATTTCGTGCCAGATCGGTGCGGACCTGGCGAGACTGGCCGGACACAGATGGAAGGAGCCTTGATGGACGGGACCGAGACGGTCATGTTCTGGGACGGCGTGTACGCGGCACGACCGGCGGCCACCGATCCGCAGCCGAATGCCCGACTCACCGAAATGGTCGCGAGCCTGCCGCCCGGCGACGCGTTGGACCTCGGATGCGGCGTCGGCGGTGACGCGCTGTGGCTCGCCAGGCAGGGCTGGCACGTCACCGCCGCCGACATCTCGGCCGTGGCGGTCGAACGACTCGCGGCACTCACCCGCGCACACGGCCTGGGCGATCGCGTCACCGCCGTGCGGCACGACCTGCGCGGGTCTTTCCCGTACGGCGAATTCGACCTGATCTGCGCCCACTACCTGCACACCCCCTTCGACCTGGACAGGGCGGCCGTCCTGCGCTCGGCCGCGCACGCGTTGCGCCGGGATGGGCGGCTGCTGGTCGTCGACCACGGCTCGACCGCGCCGTGGTCGTGGAACCAGGATCCCGACGTCCGGTACCCGAGCCCGAGGGAGGTCGCGGCGGGTATCGATCTGGACCCAGCGACGTGGACGGTTGAGCGGGCCGACGCACCCCGCAGGATCGCGACCGGGCCGGACGGGCGCACCGCGGAGGTCACCGATCACGTGCTGCTCATCCACCGCACCGCCTGACACGGCGAACAGCGCCGCCCCCACCCCACGAAGGGAGAGAAGACCACCATGGCTGACACCATGCGCCGCCGCCGCGACACTCCGCCGCCCCGGACCGGGAGCAGCGAGGCCGAGATCCTGCGCGGATTCCTCGACTACCTCCGGGCCTCGGTCGCCGCGAAGGTCGACGGTGCCCCCGAACCGCAGGCGCGGACGACCGCGGTGCCATCAGGCACGAACCTGCTCGGCCTGCTCAACCACCTGACTTTCGTCGAACGCTCGCTCTTCCTCGGCGACGACGTCACCGACTGGCAGGCGACGTTCCAGGCCGCACCGGCCGACAGCGTGGCCGACGTCGTCGCCCGCTACCACGAGACGGTCGAGCGCGCGAACGACGTTCTCGACGAGTGCACCGATCTCGGCGCCCCGCTCCCTCGACCGCGGCCAGACCGCCCCGCTCCCAGCGTCCGCTGGGCGCTCACCCACATGATCGAGGAAACCGGCCGCCACGCCGGCCACGCGGACATCCTCCGCGAACTGATCGACGGCACGACCGGACGCTGACCCCACCTCCTTCTCCAGGACAAGAACACATGATCACCGCAATCCGGCGGCTGTCGCGCCGCTTCCTCCAACCCGCACGCACGATGGTGACCGTCACGCTCACCCTCCTGCTCACGATCGGTACCGCAGCCTGTTCCGCGCCGGCCGCCGGGGACATTCCCCCCTACGCCGTCGCCACCCAGAACGACCCGGAGTTCGACAACACCTTCCGGCACGAGTTCGCCGACGTCGACGGCGTCCGCATGCACTACGTGACCGGCGGCAGCGGCACACCGGTGGTGCTGATCCACGGCTGGCCACAGACTTGGTACGCCTGGTGGCCGATCATGCCGGCACTCGCCGAACACCACACGGTCTACGCTGTCGACCTTCCAGGACTGGGCGACAGCACCGGCTCACCGACCGGCTACGACAAAGCCACCCTGGCGCGGTACGTGCACACGTTGATCGCCGACCGACTCACGATCCGGGACGCCGCCGTCGTCGGCCACGATTTCGGCGCCGCCGTCGCCTTCCAGTACGCCAGCCAATTCCCCGACGACACCGCACGCCTCGGCTACCTGGACCTGCCGCTACCCGGGCCCGGTATTGACGCGGCCACGTACCGCTCACTGAGCTGGCACATCGCCTTCCACTCCCAGCGACGGGTCCCTGAGGCGATCGTGGGCGACGACGTCCGCGAGTATCTGGCACTGTTCTACCCCCAGGTTTCATTCGGCGGAACGGCGTTCGGCGGCACCTCAGATCGGTCCCCGTTCACCGACACCGAGATCGACGAGTACGCACGGACCTACAGTCGGCCGGAGGCCCTGTCGGGCGGCTTCGAGCTGTATCGCGCCCTCGACAAAGACGTCCGCGACACCGTGGCAGCGGCACCGGTCCAAGTCCCGACCCTGCTCATGACCGCCCAAGGGCAGCTCGACGCGATCCGAGCCACAGTGGCCCCGCGCATGGCCAAGATCGTGCGCGCGGTGGACGTGCCGCGCACCGGGCACTGGCTCGTCGAGGAGAACCCTCGGTTCGTCACTGCGGAGCTGAAGCGTTTTCTCGGCTGAGAACAGCGGTGCTGCCCGTCGGCCAGGCCCACCTCGGCGACTCATGGCCTGCCCGTAGCGGGTGGAGGCGACGCCGGTGGCTGGCTCGTCAGCCTCGCGATGGGCGCGTCCCGCTGGCGGGAGGTGACCGGCTCCCACCGCTGGACCCGATACGGCGTGGGGACGGCGGGTGTCCCCTATACGGCCGCGGACTTCGGGTAGGGGTAGGAGCACGGCCCACACCGTCGACCGCTCACAAGGCCCATGCGCTCCACCCGGCTAGAGCTCCAGGCTTCCAGCGGCGGATCGTCGGGAAGCTTGGCGACGTCGTAGCGGAAGTCCACGAGATACGCTTCATCGTCCATGGCCCACTGAGCCAGGCAGCGATGTGCTCGGTGCCATGTTGCTGCTGAGCCGGCAATATGGGAATCTCCTGCTCGACAACGGCCCGCCCGGTGCATCTCCCGCTGTCAGGCAGCCCCGACGCTCGCGACGAACTCGAGGATCGCTTTGGCCAGCACCTCTGGGGCCTCCATCGCTGCGTAGTGACCCACGCCGTCGAGCTGCACGGACCGGATTTCCGTCGACGCGGCACGCGACATGGTGTCGGCCGTGAAGGGGCCGCCGCCGGCGCCGACCGCGAGCACGGGTGCTTTCAGCCCGGGCTGTTGCGGAGGGCCTGGATCGCGGTGCCCTCGCTCAGCATCGACCGGTAGAGGCCGATCGCGCCGCGCCAGCCGTCAGGACGTGAATAGGTACGGGCGAACTCCTCGATGTCGGTCTCGGTGAACGCGCCCGGGGTCGCGGTCATGGATGGGAACGCGTGCTCTCCGAAGAACTCGTGTTCACGGTCGGTGAGCAACAGCTCCGGGATGCCGGGCGCAGCGAGGACTCCGATGTGCCAGGCGCCGCCGTGGGTGACGTCGGCCAGCGCTTCCAGGCCGAACCCGGGCAGGCCCATCTCGATGGCGGTGAGGCTGAGCACGTCCTCGGGATGGGCGGTGGCCAGGCGGAACACGGTCGCGCCGCTGATGTCCTGCCCGGTGAGATGGACAGGGCCGACACGGGGGTTGAGCAGCCACCGAACGGCCGGTCACGTTAAGGAGCCCGGCAGGCCCGGCTTAGCGTCACTGGCCGTTCTGATACGGGTGGCCGCCGGATCGGCTTATGAGTCCTTGGCGCCTGCGAGGGTCTTGTGGACGACGCCGATGGAGACTTTGACGCCGGCGGCGATGGTGCGGATGGATTCTCCGCGCTGGCGGCGGGCGAGGATGGCGGCGCGTTTGTCGTCGTCGACCACGGGCCGGCGACCGCCGACGCGGCCGCGGCGGCGGGCTGCCTCCAGGCCGTCCTCGGTCCTGCGGACGATGTCGCGGCGGCGGTCTTCGGCCAGGGCCAGGGCCAGGTCGAGGATCAGGGAGCGTTCGGTGTGCTCGCCGGCCGCGATGCCCTCCAGCGCCTTGACGCCGACGCCGCGCTGGAACAGGTCGTTGAGGACGATGAGCCCTTCGAGGAGGTTGCGGCCGAGGCGGTCGACCTCCTGGACGCACAGCAGGTCGCCGTCGCGGATGTGGGACAGCGCCTGCAGTAGTGCGGGCCGGTCATCGGTGGCGAGCTTGCCGCTGATCTTCTCCTCGACGACCTTCCAGCAGATGGGGTCCAGAGCGTCGTGCTGGCGCTGGGTGTTCTGCTTGTCGGTGCTGACCCGGACCAGGCCGATGAGCGCCATCGAAGAGCGCCCTGCGTTCATCAAACGTGTCGCGAGAGGTAGCTGAACGCTACCGGAACATGAACGGCAAGATGAACGCTTTGACGAGACGTGGCGGCTCATCCGGGCGTACTCCCGCCGGCGTTCGTCAGACGTTCGTTAAACGAACACCCGCCCACCCCGCGATGCCTTCCTGCCGTATTCCGCACCCAGGGCGAAGCGTCAGGGCTGGAGGTCGCCGTCGCGGGCGAAGTCGGGGAGTTCGTCGGACAGCAGGTGTTCGGCGCCGCCTTCCAGGAGTTGGGCCGTCTCGGTGGAGCGGGGAAGCATGGTGTGCTCGTAGGCGCGGATGGCGTCGTCGATGGTGGGGGCGCCGGCGAGGGCGAGGGCGAGTTCGCCGGCGTCGAGCATGGCGAGGTTGACGCCGACGCCGAGCGGGGGCATGAGGTGGGCGGCGTCGCCGAGGAGGGTGACGGTCGGGTTGTGCGCCCAGGTGTGGGGTGCGGGCAGGGCGTGGATGGGGCGGTCGACGTAGGGTCCGTCGTTGTCGCTGATCAAGCGGCGCAGGCTGGGGGACCAGTGTGCGTACTGCTTGAGGAGCAGGGCGCGGATGGCGTCGGTGTCGTCGATGGTCAGCCCGTTCTGGGTGATCCAGTCGGCGGGGGTGCGCTGGATGATGTAGACGCGGATGTGGTCGCCGCTGTTGCGCTGGGCGAACAGGCCGCGTTCACCGTCGGCCGCGGCGGCGCCGCCTTGGCCGACGAGGTCGGCGATGTCGGGGTGGCGTCGGTCGACGTCGGAGAACCATGCCTCCAGGAAGCTCACTCCGCTGTAGTGGGGGACGGCCGGGGAGACGGCGGGGCGGACCCGGGAGAAGGCGCCGTCGGCGCCGATGACCAGGTCGGTCTCGACGGTGCCGCCGTCGGCGAAATGCAGCAGGCGGGGGCCGTCGGCGGGCCCGCTGATCGTGGTGAGGGCGCGGCCCCACTGCACCGTCCCCGGCTGGAGGGAGTCCAGCAGGAGGGTGCGCAGCCGGCCGCGGTCGATCTCCGGCTTGAACAGGTCGCCGTCGCCGGGGACGTGGTGGAACAGGAGCCGGCCGTCGGGGTTCATCTGGCGCATCTCCTGCCCTTCGGGGCGGGCCAGGTCGAAGAACGCCTCCAGCAGGCCGGCCTCGCGCAGCGCGACCTGGCCGTCGTCGGCGCGCAGGTCCAGGGTGCCGCCCTGGTCGCGGGCGTCCGGGCCGGCGTCGCGGTCGTAGACGGTGGCCGCCAGGCCGTGCCGTTGCAGGATGCGGGCGCAGGTCAGGCCGCCCGGTCCGGCGCCGATGACGCTGATACGGGCGTGGCGGGGTGCGGGAGAAGCCATGGCTGTTTCCTTGTGATCAGTGGTGGTTGAGGGTCTGCGGCAGGCGGGCCGGACGCTCACGTCCAGATCTCGCGGGCACGCAGGCAGATGGACGACGAAGCCTGTGATGGGCGGGTGCTACGCCGGCCTGGAAGGATGCGCCGCCGACCTGGGGCCTTGTGACGTTGACGAGATTAAGCCCAAAAGTGAAACGAGTCAACTAAGTTACTTAGTGCATAATTTGCATGGTGCCGTCATTGGATATGCTTCATCCATGACTGTGTCTTCCATCAGCCGCCGCGAGCGCAAGAAGGCGGCCACGCGGCAAGCGATCGCCGATGCGGCCCTGCGGCTCTTCCTTGAGCGGGGCTACGACCAGGTGAGCATCCGTGACATCGCCGATGCCGCGGACGTGTCGACCACCACGGTGTTCAAGCACTTCACCGGCAAGGAAGCACTCGTCTTCGACGAGGATCAGGACCGTGAGGCACAGCTCATCGCCGCGGTCGCGCGGCGCACGCCCGGCCAGAGTGTCCTCGACGCCCTCCGCCGGCATGTCCTGGACACCTGGATCCGCATCGAGACCCACCCCCAGCGAGCCGAGTTCACCCACCTGGTGGACTCCACACCCGAACTGCGTGCCTACGCCGAGCGCATGTGGACCCGGCACACCAAAGCCCTCGCCGCGGCCATCGCCGACGCCTTCGGCGCCGACCACGATGACCTCGCCTGCGCCGCTCTCGCTCGCTACGTGCTGGACATCCCCGCCCTCGCCCGCGGCCGCCACGACCCCCGGGCCGCCGTCGAGACGATCTTCGACATTCTGACCCACGGCTGGCGCCCGCCCATCACCGGCTGACGGGTGGCATCACCACGCGACCATGCCCACCGACCGCTCGCTCCGGGCGGCAGGCTTCGCGCAGACCCCGCCAACCCGCGGGCGGGACCGGTCAGATCTCGTCGTCCTGCTCGGCGTCGGGATTGCGTAGGTCGCGGATGGCGCCGGGGGCCAGGTCGGGCAGGGCGAAGGTGTAGGTACCGTGGACGCCCAGGTGGGAGTGGACGAACGGCGACAGCCGGGCCATGTCCTCGGTTCGGACCACATATCCCTGGGCTTTGAGCCGGCGCACGGCGGCGTCCAGGTAGACCGTGTCCCAGAGCGTGACGCAGTTCAGGACCAGGCCGAGTGCGCCGAGCTGGTTCTCCAGGCCGCGCTCGTAGCGGTGGTAGAGCTCGCCCTTCTTGCCGTGGCAGATCTTGCGGGCCAGGGAGTGGCGGTTCTCCTGGAGGTTGCGGATGTCCTTGATGTCGCGCCGGTAGGTCTCGTCGACGTCGATGAACGCCAGGATGTGCAAGGTCTTGAAGATCCGGCCGTAGGAGGCGATCGCCTCGCCGAGCGCGGTGGGGTGACCGTCGCGCCGTTCCGGCCAGGGCCAGTCCAGGGTGAGCGATTGGCCGACGGCCAGCGCGTGCCAGCGGCTCGCGCTCTCGTCCAGCCGGTCGAGGATCCCCGCGTCCGCGGGGGCGGAGGTCGCCGACCGGGAGCCGAGGGCTGCCGGACGACAGGGCCGTGCTCGCGGTCGGCGTCCAGTGAGATGGATCACGGTTGGAGTTGAGCCCGGGTCAGGGTGGAGGCACGACGCCGACCCGGACATGACAGATTTCAAGGAGAACACCACCATGTCCGTCACCCCTTCCGGTCAGGACAAGAGCACCCTGCGGATTGCCGCGTACGGCGCCGTGCCGCCGGCATCCCCATCCCCGGAGCGGATACCCGCTGACCGCGCCCTGCTCAGGCGGGACGTGCCGATCGGGAGGAGTCCCAGAGCGCGGCGCCGCCGACGACCGCCGCCGCCAGGACGGCCAGGGCGAGCGGCGGCACGAGCGACGGTGCCGCCAGGACGACCGGCGCGGCGGCGGCGAGCACGGCGATGGCGACGAGCTTGCCCGCCGGCATCCGGCCGGACACGACGCGTTGGAACACCGCGTGCCCGGCCAGGAACAGCGCGGGGCCGCCCAGGACGGTGAGGGCGGTGCCAGCCGTGACGGGGCCGAGCGGGTGCGCGATCGCCAGTTCGTCGCCCACGGCCGCGACGATGATCCCGGCCACGATGGGGATGTGGCCGTAGGTGTAGGCCGACCGGCCGAGACGCCCGGTGTCGTCCGATTCGGCCACCTTCTCGGCGGCGGCCTCCGCTGAGCGGTCGAAGTAGGTCCACCACATCGCCACGCTGGTGAGGAACGCCACGGCGAACGCGGCCACCGTCGCGGCGGACAGGTGATCGCCCTCGGCCAGCGTCAGACCGGTGAGCAGGATGGACTCCCCGAGGGCGAGGATGACGAAGAGCTGGCAGCGCTCGGCCATGTGGGCGCCGTCGATCGCCCAGTCGGCAGTGGTGGCCCGGGGCAGGAACGGCAGCCGGTAGCCGTGCCAGGGCGCGGCGTACTCCACCCCCAGCGCCGCCACCCACAGCGCCGTCTGGCCCGCCCCGCCGGCGAGCGCACCGGCGATCCACAGTACGGCGCTGATCACGTGCCAGCCGAGGATGAGCCGGAAGGTGTATCCGATGGGTTCGTGGCGGGCCGCGAGCACCGCCACCAGCGATCGGCCCACCTGCAGGACGACGTACGCGACGGCGAACCACAGGGCGCGCGGGCCGAACGCCTGGGGCAGGGCGGCGGCCATGGCCAGCCCGGCCAGCATCATGGCGGCCAGCGCCGACCGCATGGCGGGGTGGTCGGGGTCCAGGTAGTTCGTGGTCCAGGTGGCGTACATCCAGGCCCACCACACCGCCAGCGTCAGCAGCAGCGTCTGCGCCGCCCCGGCCGCCCCCAGATGGTTCAGCAGGAGGTGGGACAGCTGGGTGACGGCGAACACGTAGACGAGGTCGAAGAAGAGCTCGATGGGCACGACCTTGGCGGTGTGGCCGCGCGGTCGGAGAATGCCGGCCATGGCCGTCCTTTCCGTGGGTGTCTCAGCCTCGGTACGGCGGAGCGACGCCCCAGCCCCAGTGCGGTACCGGGGCCTGCTCCATGGGGGTGGCGCCGGGCTGGGAGTTGGCCAGGGCCAGGCGGGTGCCCCATTCGATGTAGCCCATGAACGCGGCGCGGAACTCGGGGTCGTCCGGCAGGCCGACCGCGTCGGCGGCGTCGGCCAGCAGGTTCACCCAGCGGCGGCGCTGGGCCTCGGTGATCGCCCTGCCGAGGTGCATGCGCAGCATGTGCGGGTAGCCGCCGCGCTCGCCGGTGTAGCGGGCCGGGCCGCCGAACACCTCCGCCAGCCACATGGCCACGTACCGGGGGTGCTCGGGGTCCATGTGGGCGAACAGCGGCCCGACCAGCTCGTCGGCCAGGACCGTCTCGTAGAAGCGCTCGGTGAGGCGTTCCAGCGCCTCGGTGCCGCCGGCCCACTCGTACAGGGTGGGGACGGCGGCGCCGGTGCCACGCACCGCGGTCGGCTCGTAGTGGCGCATCTCCTCGATCATCCCGACGTAGGGCCGGATCTCCGCCAGGAAGGCGGGGAACAGCTCCCCGCCTCTGAATCCCTCCAGGTGGTCCTTGGCCGAGGTCCAGGTGATCCGCAGGGTGTAGCAGGCGGGATCGTCCGCGCACCGGCTGAGCTCGTAGTCCGCGCACTGCGGCGCACCGGCCAGGAAGCGGGCCGCCCTGCGGTAGGCCTCCTCGAACTCCGCCTGGCGTTCACCAGGGATGCGGTAGCGGATGTATTCGACGATCATGGGATTCCTCGCTGTGGCTGATCTCGATCTTCGTGTGAGCCTATAGGTAATACTGTAATCATGTAATAGAAACGGTGGCCTCTCGCCGGGGCCACAGGCCGACACCGACCTGCCGGAGGTCTCCCGTGCGGTCACGCGACGGGACGGAACGCCGCGTCGAGGACGTCGGCGGACGGGTCCGGAAACGGCGCGCCCCGGTCGCCGTTGACGTTCTGCACGGCGATCAGGCCGCCGTCGCGGGTGCCGTACAGGTAGGACCAGGTCCCGGCGATCAGGCCGCCGTGGCCGTAGACGGCGGTGCCGCACGGCCGGGTGACCGCGGAGACGCCCGGCGGCATGCCGGGGTAGCCGTCCCCGGTCGCCGCGCGGTGCACCAGGCGGTGCACTTCGATCCGGCCGGCCACGTGCAGGCTGACGGCGGTCATGGGATCTCCTCGGGGACGGGGCCGGGGGGTCGTCCGCCACCCCGTTGCTGATCTTCGCTACACCGGAAAAGCTACGTTGCATACTCGGATATGTAAATGCATCTTCCGCAAAGCAATCACGTTTCTACTGGAAGTGACCATGAATTCGTTGCATGGGATTGCCGGGTAATGCAATGAGAAACTCCTGACGCGTTGCATTGCTTCATGGGAGGACGCACGCTGTCCGCCGACAGACCCACCAGGCCCGGCCGGAGGCAGGGGCACCGCTGCCCGGAGCGAGACCGGCCAGCAGGGAGCGCCGGCAGATCGCCGCGGGACCGCCCTATGCCGAGATCGCGCGCCGCCTGCAGCGGTCCCCCTCGACCCCGGCCGCCGGCGCCCTGCGCCCGCTGCGCGACCCTGGCGCCGCCCGCGCTGGACGAGGACGACGGGGCGTGGACTGTAGCCCCCGCCTGGTGGTGACGCGGGCATATCAGGTGGCCGGGGTGCTCGGAAATCGCAAGCGCCGGTAGGGGAGCTGATGTCATCCTGTCTGGTATGTCTGACTAAGCCTTGATTGGTGCGGCCGACCTGGCGGCCTGCTCGATCTTCGCGCGGTAGGCGGCGCGGGCTTCCTCGTCGATTGGATTCTCGTGTTCGGCGCGCAACCCGGTCCGGCCGTCGAGGCCCTCGCGCAGGATGTCGGCGTGTCCGGCATGCCGGACGGACTCGCTGAGGACGTGGAGCATGATGGCGAACAGGTTCGTGTGCCAGGCTGGCGTTGACTCCGGCCACCACGGCACGTGGCCGGGGGCGTCGAGGGGAAGCTCGTTGATCGTCGCGTCCGAGTGTTCCCAGGTGCGCCGGTAGAATCCGATGATCTGTTCGCGGGTCTCGTCCTCGGTCGCCCACAGATCGCTGCCGTCGGAGTCCTGCCACCGGGGCAGCGGTTCCGGGCAAGGGCGGCCGAAGACCTCGCCGAAGTACCTGGCCTCGACGGTGGCCATGTGCTTGACCAGGCCGAGGAGGTTGGTCCCGGTCGCTGTCAGAGGTCGGCGGGCGTCGTATTCGGACAAGCCGTCGAGTTTCCAGAGCAGCGCCTTGCGGTCCCGCCGCAGTCTCCCGTGCAGGGTGTCTTTCGCGAATTCATCGATCATGCGGCATGAGCCTGCCATGGGCTGCTCGCGGTCTCAAGATCCCGTACATGGTCCGCAACGGCTGGCAGAGCCGAGGCCCGGCCATGGCCGCCGTCGTTCACGCTCACGGGCGGCACCGCCTCCGTGAAGTCCACGGTGCAGACCCTCGCCGCCGGCGAACTCCAGCGCGAGCGGACCTACGACGGACTGCGAGCCGCCGAGGCCAAGGGCAGCAAGGGCAGGCGCCGCCGTCCTCCCCGGCCCGAGCCCTGCGAGGATCGGGCGAAACGGGGTGGGAGCCGGCTCGCCCCCGTCAGTGGGCGGCTGTCAGGTCCAGGCCGGCCGGAGTGCGCCACCACACCAGCGCCGCCGCGATCACCATCAGCACCGCACCGCAGCCGCTGGTCAGCACCAGCGAATCGCTGAACGCCTGCTGCGCCTGGAGCGCGAGCGCCGCGTCCCGCGCCGCGGCCGCGGCCTCCAGCGCGGTCCCGAGTGACTCCGGCGTGCCCGCGGGCACCCGGCTGCGGTACAGCGCGGCGGCCACACTGCCCAGCACCGCGACTCCGAGGGTGCCGCCCACCTCGTAGCTGGTCTCCTCGATCGCGGCGGCACTGCCCGCCTTGTCCGCGGGCGAACCCGACATGATCACGGCGGACGCGATCGCCAGCGCGCCCATGCCCGCGCCGACGAGCAGCAGCGCCACCGCGACCGAGGCGTAGCCCAGCGGCAGCACATACATCGCGGCGAAGCCCGCACCGGACACGAGCAGCCCGCCGGACAGCACCGCCCGCGCGCCGATCCGTGCGGCCAGGGCGGGGGCGAGCGGCGAGCAGACGCCCGCGCCGACGGCCATCGGCAGCAGCCGCACTCCCGTCTCCAGCGGCGAGTAGCCCTGCACCAGCTGCATCCACTGGGCGAGGAGCAGCGCCAGCGCGGCCATCGCGATCGACGTGGTCAGCGCCGCGATCGTGCCGGAGGTGAACGCCCCGTTGCGGAACAGCCGCAGGTCCAGCAGCGGATCCTTTCGGCGCAGGCAGCGCCGCGTGAACCAGGCGAGTGCCACCACCGCGACCGTCGCGGTGACGGCCGTCCGGGCGTCCAGGCCCTCCTCGGCCCCGTGCTTGATCGCGTACGCCAGGGCGGTCATCCCCGCCACCGACAGCACCGCGCCTGCGGCGTCCCAGCGCCCGGGGTTCGGGTTGCGGGACTCGGGCAGCAGGATCAGTCCGGCCACGACGGCGACCACCATGACCGGGACGTTGACCAGGAAGGCCGCGTGCCAGCTGAAGTTCTCCAGCAACAGGCCGCCGATGATCGGGCCCAGCGCGCCGCCGAGCGAGGCCATCGCCGCCCAGACGCCCAGGGCGGTGGCCCGCTCGCGGGCGTCGGTGAACAGCGTGCGGATCATCGACAGGGTGGACGGCATGATCATCGCACCGCCGATGCCCAGCAGCGCCCTGATGGCGATCACGTCGGCGGCGCTGTCGGCGACCACCACGGCGGCCGAGGCCAGGCCGAACAGCGCGAATCCGGTGAGCAGCGTCTTCCTGCGGCCCCACCGGTCGCCCAGCGCGCTGACCGTGACCAGCAGGCCTGCCACGACCAGGGAGTAGACGTCGACCATCCACAGCAGTTCGACGGAGCCGGGCCGAAGCTCCGCGGAGATCTCGGGCAGGGCCACGTTGAGGATGGTCATGTCCATGACGACCAGCAGCAGGCTGGCCGACAGGACCCCCAGGCCGGCCCAGCGCCTGCCGGGGGGCGTGGGAGGCGCGGTCACCGTCGATGTCATGAGATCCCCTTCAGGAAGGTGTCGAGGAACAGCCGCGGCACGTCCCGCTGCGCCACATCACCCCGGCGCACGCTTTCACCGACCGCCACGAGCAGGCCGAAGACGACGGAGCTGACCCATCGCACCGGCAGGTCGGCGCGGACCAGTCCGGCCCGCTGGCAGGCGGCCAGGAACTCCACCTCGCGTTCTTCGATCTCGTCGGAGCGGCGCAGCAGCTCGGGCGGCAGCGTCTGCTCGGTGAGCAGGAAGCCGTGCTCGTGGCAGATGGCGACCTCGCCGTACAGCAGGGCCTGGAGAGCCTCCTGCAGGCGGGCCCGGTCAGCGGAGGCCGCCGCCTCGGCGATGCCCGCCTCCCGTTGAACGCGTTCCCAGTCCTCCAGCGCCCGCCGACCCAGCACGGTCACCAGGTCGTCCCGGCTGGCGAAGTGCCGGTGCAGGGTCGCCCGGCTGATGCCGGAGGCTGCGGCGATCTCCGCCATGGAGGCGCCGGGAGCGGCGTTGAGGTGCCGGATCGCCGCCGTGATGATCTGTTCGCGACTCACCGCCATTGATGCATCACCGTCTTATATGAGACATATTTGTCTCATCCTATGCCGGTGGGCGAGGCGGTCGTGCGCACACTCCGGTGCCCAGCAGGGGTTGCCCGCCTCCGCCGTGCCACGCCCGAAGCCGCGGTCGGCCGCCAGCGGTCCCGGCGGTCAAGCCCACCGGTCGAGCCCCGGTGAGGGAGCGGGCTTGACGGGCGGGCCGCGACGGCTACGGATCCGCCCCGCCCCGGGGTGCCGGCGGCGCGCTTCCCGTACTCGCCGACCGGTCGGCGGCCGCGTTCACCGCCTCCCCCTCCGGCCACGCCCCCCTGGGAAGGGGTACCGAGAACCGGCCCCTCAGCACTTCCGGCTTCTGCCGAGCGGATTACTCAACCTCACCTCGTGCCAGTCGATGAAGGAGGCGCCGCTACCGGGACCGTGAAGGACCGCCATGTCCTCTTTTGCAGCTTCATCCGCACCCGCACAGATCGCGCGGCGGTCGCTGGCCGCTCGCTGCCGTGACCTGCCGCTCACCGCCAAGATCATGGCCGCTGTCACGGCGATGGCTGCCGCCTGCCTTCTCGTCCTGACCGTCAGCGTCAACGGCCTCAGCGCCGCCGATGAGGATGCCTCGGCCATCTACACCGGCGGCGTGCAGCCGATCGAGACGCTGGCGCGGCTGCACAGCGACGTGCTGCAGGTACGCAACCTGGTGCTCAACTACTACATGTCGGACGCCGAGCACCGCACGACCAACGCGGCCGACATCCGCAAGCTGGATGCCGCCATCGCGAAGCACGCCGAAGCCTTCACGCCGATGACGGCGGACAAGGCCGCCTCGGACCGCCTGTACGCCGACTGGGCCGCCTACGTCAAGATCCGCGACGAGCGGATCATGCCCGCCGCCGACGCCCACGACCTGAACGCCTTCTGGGACGGCTTCAACGAGGCCGCCAAGCTCAACGAGCGCATCGACCAAGGCTTCACCGACCTGCGCGCCGCCCAGGCCAAAGCCGCCGCGGCCAACGCCGCCGACGCCCACGACGCCGTCACAAGCATCGCCACCCGCGTCGGCGTCATCGGCGGTGCCGGCCTGGCCGCCGGCCTCGGCCTGGCCTGGCTGGTCGCCCGCAGCATCGTCGGCCCGCTGCGCCGCGTCACCGCCGTACTGGACTCGCTCTCCCAGGGGGATCTGACCCAGCGCGCCGAAGTCGAACGCCGCGATGAGGTCGGCACCATGGCCGCCGCCCTGTCCCGCGCCACCGACAGCATGCGCGAGACCATCGGCGTCATCCACACCAGTGCCGCCTCCCTGGGTGCCTCCTCCCGCGAGCTGGAGACCGTCAGCGACCGGCTCGGCGACACCGCCGACGGCACCGCCACCCAGGCCGCCCAGGCTCGCGAGGCCGCGGGCGCGGTCACCGAGAACGTCAACGCCCTGGCCGCGGCCTCCGAGCAGATGGGTGCCTCCATCCGGGAGATCTCCGCGAGCGCCTCCGACGCCGCGAGCGTCGCCTCCGAGGCGGTCACCTCCGCCGAGCAGGCCACGGCCGTGGTCGGCAAACTGGGCACCTCCTCGGCCGAGATCGGCGACATCCTCAAAGTGATCACCTCGATCGCCGAGCAGACCAACCTGCTGGCCCTCAACGCCACCATCGAGGCCGCCCGCGCCGGCGAGGCCGGCAAGGGCTTCGCCGTGGTCGCCGGCGAGGTCAAGGACCTGGCCCAGGCGACCGCCAAGGCCACCGAGGACATCGCCGCCCGCATCGACGCCATCCAGGGCGACACCGACGCCGCGGTGACCGCGATCGACGCGATCTCGGCCGTCATCGGCAGAATCAGCAGCTACCAGACCACGATCGCCGCCGCGGTGGAGGAGCAGACCGCCACCACCGGCGAGATCAGCCGCAGCGTCTCCAACGCCGCCCAGGGCGTGGGCGACATCGCCGGCGGCCTGACCGCGGTCGCTGACGCCGCCCAGGACACCACCGAGGGCGTGACGGCCTCCCGCCAGGCCGCGGAGGCACTGGCGGCGATGTCGGCCGAGCTCACCGGACTGGTCACCCGCTTCCGCCTGACCTGAGCGACTCGCTGTCCCCGGCCCGGGGTGCGGTGCGGGCCGGGGACCTGTCGCGTTCGGGAATGGGGCCTGCCCGAGCCGTCGGCGCGCCCGGCGGTCAAGGCCAGCGACCGAGGCCCGGCGAGGGAGCGGCCGGTTGCCGGCTCTGCTGGATGAGCTGCTGGTGACGGCCCGCACCGCCACCTTCCGCCCATGCGGCGTCGAGCTGGGCGCGCTGGTGCGCCGGGCGGCCGCCGACGTCGCCGCGAGCGCCGCGGCCTGCGGCCACACCGTGACCGTGCACGTTCCCGAGCAGGAGGTGAGCGTACGGGCCGATGCGGGGCTGCTGGGCCCTCCGACTTCTACCGGGCGCCGCAGGCCGAGGAGCAGGGGATCGGCGGGACCGGCATCGGCCTGCCCATCGCTGGGGAGATCATCGAGCTGCACGGCGGGAGTTGCAGATCAGCAGCCAGGTAGGGCGAGTGCGGGCCGGGACGCTACCCGTGCCCGCGGGGCGGGCGGAACCCTGCCGGGCGGGTGACCGGGACTGCTCGTCACCCGCCCGGCAGGTCAGCCGGTCATGATCCCTGAGGGAAGACCTTCCAGACCTGTGACAGGCTCGGGCCGCCCCACATGCGGGTCAGGCCGATGAGCTGGTCGTTGGCCTGCAGCCGGGAGGCGATGGACAGGGCGTAGCTGGGGTGGACGACCGAGGCGATGACGTAGCTGTCGCCGCTGACGTCGACGGGCTCAAAACGCCAGTTCTGGTGCAGGCTGTCGTTGCCCTCCTTCAGGGTCACCACGTCGGCGGGGTTGGCGCCGGCGCTCAGGGCGTGGCCGTGGGCGGCGGAGCGGATGACGACGGTGCCGTCGGGGTTGCGCACGAGGCTCCAGCGGTGGCTGGTGGCGTCGGCGAAGGGGTCCTGGGCCCAGGTCTGGACGTGGTTGCCGACGTTGTCGTGGTAGTCGTTGCACATGAAGTAGGTGCCGGTGACGTGGTGGACCATCATCACCGATCCGGTGGGCAGAGCGCTGACGAGCGGCATGGGGGGCTCCTTTCACGGGGGAAGCGGGGATGCGGGGGTGGCGCCGCAGGCCGCGTCCGTGCCTGCCGGGGCGGCCGGTGGTCGGGAACGAAACGGGCCCTGTGACGTTCGCGGCCGGGCGGATGATCGGGGAAAGATAACCGTTTTCCGCCTGCATCACCGAAAGTAAACGTCCGAACACCACTCGTCAACACCTGGTCAATGGGACAGTCGATCCCTCTTCGCGGGTAGACCCGCTCCTGCCGCCCACTCGACAGGTCCCGCCCTTCCTGCGGGGAAGGCGGGAGCGATTTCACCTTGAGTGACACATTCGTCGAATTTTGCTACTGAATGCAGGAGCTCCTGATAGGGGTGGGGGCATGGTTCCTCGCCTGTGGCGCCCCGCCGTCCTCGCATCCGCCTTCGTCCTGGCCGCCTGCCTGCCGGTGGCCGCCCCGCCGACCCTGGCCTCACCACGGGCGCCGGCGACCGCGGCCGCCCCGGCCGATCTGTCCACCCCGTCCGCCGAACCCCCCGCCCGCACCCGCCTGGCCGCCCTCACCATGGCCGCGCCCCGGCCATGACCGGCTACAACCGCGAGCGCTTCCCGCGCCGGGCCGCCCAGGGCAACGGCTGTGACACCCGCGAGACCGTGCTGGCGCGCCACAGCCAGGGCGTGCAACGCGACACCGCCTGCCGGCCGCTCGCAGCCCCGGCCTTGCGGCCACCGGCCCGTATGAGGGCCGGTGAACGCCTGCGCTTGGACGGCCGCGACCGCGGCCTGCGGCGCGTCCCGGTCCGGTCCCTGGCCCGCCCCTGCCGGCAGCGGGCGCGGATCTCCCCTCGGCCGCCGGGCACGGCCGGGGTACACCGAAAGCAGGCGGTGTCTGCCCGCAGGAGATGAGATACGGTGCCGGTGCCCACAGTGATGACACATTCAGCGATCGCGCCGCCGAGGCGGCAGCGCTCCTTACCCGTCCCTGTCCAGAACCCGGTGCGGCAGCACCGTGCGAATGCCTAGCAGAGCGGCGCTGCGCCGCACGGCGGCGTTCGCCGTGCTGTACGCCGCCGCGGTGCTCGCCGGCCGGATGGATCTGATCGGCGGGACGGAGCTGGGGTTGATGTGGCCGGCCGCCGGGGTGGGGGCGGTGTGGCTACTGGCTCAGCGGCATGAACGGTCTGGGTGGCTGGACGTGACGCTCCTGGGGGCGATCTCACTCGTGGGCAACCTGGTGACCGAGGCGGGCCTGCAACTGAGCGCAGCCCTCGCCGCGGCCAACGTCGTGCAGCTGCTGATCTTCCTGTACGTGTTCGCCCGCTCGTGCCCGCTGGCATGGGGTGCCCCGGGCTGGGGCGGCTTCGAGCGGGTCCAGCACCTGTGGGGATTGCTGGCGGCCACACTCGCCGGGGCAGGGGTCGGCGCGCTCATCGGTCCGGCCGCGCTGGCGGCGTTCGACGGCCGGTGGTCGGCGGTGTCGGCCGCGGTGTGGCTGGCGCGCAACTGCGTCAGCATCGTGGTGATCACGGCACTGGGCCTGCGCCTGGGGCGCTTGTCCGAGCGCCGGCCCGGTGTCCTGACGCGGCCGACGACGGCCCGGCAAGCGGTCCGCGAAAGGCTGGTCCGCGCCCCCGACCGGCGCATCGCCGAGTTCTGCGTCCTGGCGGTGACTTCGGTCGCGGCCTACACCGCGACGTTCTGGATCGTGCGCGATCTGCCGCTGACATTCCTGGTGATGAGCGTGACGGTGTGGGCCGCCGTACGCTTCGGCACCACCTTCACCGCTCTGCACACCCTGATCACCGGCACCGCTGCCGTCGTCTTCACCGCCTACGGCGGCGGTCCGTTCGCCGCCGTGGACTCCCCAGTCGCCCGGGCGCTGGTGGCGCAGGTGTTCGTCGGCATGACCGCCGTGATCGGCCTGGCGCTGGCCCTCGGCCGTGACGAGCGTGAGACGCTGGCCGAACAGCGGATCGCCGCGGAAAAGGAGATCGCCGCGCAGGCCGGGATGCTGTCGGCGATCGTCGAGGCGATGCACGACGGACTGGTGGTCATCGACGCCGACGGGCGCGTCGTCATGAGCAACCCGGCCGCCCGGCGCCTGCTGGGAGCGGACGTCGCCGCCTCGACCACCCTCGAGGACCACGGGCTGCTCCACCCCGACGGCACGCCCATCGGCCGGCAGCAGATGCCGTACATGCTGGCCCTGGCCGGGCACGAGGTACGCGACATGGACGCGCTGGTCTGTCCCGGCGGACGCGAGGAGCGCCTGCTCAGCATCAGCGCCACCCGGCTGCCCACCTGCGATCGAGCGGCGGTCGTGGTCTTCCACGACGTCACCGCCGAGCGGCGCCACCGCGACGAGCTGACGGCCTTCGCCGGGATCGTGGCCCACGACCTGCGCAACCCGCTGACCACCGTCAGCGCCTGGGCGCAGCTCCTGGCCGACGCCCTCCAGGCCGAGCCCGCGAGCGAGGTGACCGGCGAGCTGGCCGACGGTATCGCCCGCATCCAGCGGGCCGCCACCCAGATGCGGGAACTGATCGACGATCTGCTGGCCCATGCCACCGCGCGGGACGCGCCGCTGACCCCCGAGCCGGTCGATCTCGCATCCGTCGTGCGGGAGGGCGCCGCGGCCCGCGGCGACCTCCCGCACGACGGGACCGGGCAGGCACCGGTGTTCGACATCGGTGAGCTGGACGCGGTCCGGGCCGACCGGGCGCTGCTGCGCCAGCTGCTGGACAACCTGATCGGCAACGCCATCAAGTACACCGTCCCGGACCGACGGCCGCACCTCACCGTCACCTCCACGCGCGAGCGGCCCGGATGGGTGCGCGTCGAGATCGCCGACCGCGGCATCGGCATCCCCCCAGGCCAGCACGAGGCGATCTTCGAGAACTTCCGCCGCGCCCACGCGAGCGGCCCGTACACCGGCAGCGGGCTCGGCCTGGCCATCTGCAAGCGCATCGTCGAACGGCACGGCGGCACGATCCGGGCCGAGGACAACCCCGGCGGGGGCGCGCGGTTCGTCTTCACCCTGCCCTCCGCCGACGCCCCGGCCCCGGGCCGAACCGGCTGATCGGGTAGGCGTAACCACCGGGCGGGGCGATGTGCGCTGAATCATTCCCTCTTTCTCGACGGTCCGCAGGAACGAGCCGGCTCATGCCCACGTTCCCGCCGCGAGCGCCACCAGCAGCAGCCACACCACCGGGGCGAGGAACACGGCCACTCGGCTGCGTAGTCTGCCTTCGTTGTCGGTCTCGGCCACGGCACCTCCCGGATCTTCACCTCTGACGCTGTCTTGCCGCGCGGCAGACCGGGTGACCGGCTTGTCTCGGCAGACGATGGCCAACCGAGAGTGATCATTGCGTGCCAAAGTATCACTAAAAGTCACTGAGTGCTCTCAGGGATCAGGCGTCGCCCCAGGAAAGGCCTGGAAACCTCCCCGTATCGAGACTGCAAACGGTCATCACGATCACCAGGGGCACTCATCGTTCTTGTGAACTGGCGCGAGAACATGCGGGCGCTGATCGCCGCGCTGCGATCCCGGCCGCTGGGCAGGCTTCACCCTGCCAGGCCGGCGCTGATCCGGTCGCGGGAACCCGGGGCGGGAGAGGCCGAGTAAGCCGAGGGCCCGCCTCGGGGCGGTGGCCCTATCGAACCTGACGGTCCCCGAGGAGGGCCGGTCCGGATTCTGGCGGCAGGACGCTTCGTGTGGTCCACCGTGGCCGTTGAACGTGCCGGGTCGCATAGGCGAGCCCGGGCGGGCGGGGCCGCTGCCGTGCGCGGCCTGCGTAACGTGGCTGGTAGCCCCGGATACGGGGACGGAGGATTTCGGGGGAGATGAGATCCGTGGCCACGACAGATCACATCCACGACGCCCGGCGGCTGCGGGCGCTGCGCGCAACCGGCCTGCTGGAAGCGGACGAGGCGCCGCTGCTGGACCGGGTGACGCGGCTGGCGGTCCAATGTCTGCACGTGCAGACGGCGATGGTGTCGCTGATCGACGCTGACCGCCAGGTCGTCATCAGCGCGGCCGGACCCGACGAACCCGACCGCCACGAGCAGGCACCCCTGCCGCAGTCCCTGTGCCGGCACATCGTGGCCACCGGCGCGCCGCTGACCGTGCCTGACGCCCGCGCCGATGCGCGCCGGCGCGAGATCGAGGCCCCCGGAAGCGGGCAGCTGACCTCGTATGCCGGGATGCCGCTGCGGGCCGGCCCCGGCCAGGTACTCGGCGCGCTATGCGTGATCGACGCCGAGCCTCGGCAGTGGAGCGACGAGCAACTGGTCATGCTGGAGGACCTGGCCGCGCTGGCCGAAGCCGAGATCGCGGTGCGGCTGGATAGGGCCGAACCACCCGGACCATCCGGGCCGCCCGAGCAGAGAGAGGGCGCGCAGGCGGTGCTCGACCGCGTGCCGGAGCCGATCGCCCGCCTGGATGCCGCCGGGGCGGTGACGGTGTGGAACAGCGCAGCGGCGCGCCTGTTCGGCCGGGCGGCGGCCGAGGCCGTCGGCCTTCCCCTCAGTGAGTTGATCAGCCCCGAGCGGCTGCGCGCAGACTGCGAGCGGCTCCTGCACCGGGTGGGCGACGACGCTCCGGCCCAGCAGGTGCACCGGTCGGAGCTGACCTGCGCCGACCGCTCAGGGCGGGAGTTTCCCGCCGAACTGGTCGCACAGGCCCGCACCGAAGACGGCAGGACGCAATGCCATGTGGTGCTGCGCGACATCGGCGACCGCCACGAGGACCGGCGCCGGCTCGAAGACCAGCCCGTGTTCTGGCGGGCGCTGGTGGACAGCCTGGACGTGCGGGTCGGCGCCTGCGACGGCGAGGGTCGGATGATCTTCGTCAACCAACCTCTGCGCCAGACCCGCGCGCAGGAACGCGACCTGCACGTCCTGGAACTGGGCGAGGCATTCGGGCTGCTGGCCGCCGACGGGCGCACGCCGCTGCGCGGAGCCCGCGTGCCGCTGGCGCGGGCCCTGGCCGGCGAGCACGTCGACGGCCAGCAGATCGTCATGCGGCCGCCCGGTGCCGCCGCGCGCCGGTTCACCGTCAACGGCCGGCCGATCGATGCCCCCGGCGGGCGGCGCCTGGGCGCGGTGGTGACCCTGCACGACATCACCGACCGGCATCGGGCCGAGGTGCTGCGCTCGGCCCAGCACGCCGCGGCCCAGGTGCTGGCCGACGCCGCCTCCAGCCAGGAGGCCGCCGACGGCGTGGTCGCCGCCGTCACCGACGCGCTGGACTGGACCTGCGGCGAGTACTGGCAGGTTGAGGAGGACCAGAGAGTTATCACCCGGATCGGCTCCTGGAGCAGGCCCGGCCGGGACCTGTCGGCTTTCACCGGCGACCGGTCAATCGTCTTCCCCCGCGGCAAGGCCCTGCCCGGACTGGCCTGGGAGCGCGGCGAGCCGATCTGGATCGCCGACCTGGCGAGCGATCCTTACGAGTTCTCCCGCAAGCCGGCCGCGCTGGAGGCCGGCCTGCGCTGCACCCTGGCCCTGCCGGTGCGCAGCGGCGACCACGTGCTGGGTGTGCTGCTCTTCGCCACCGACCACCCCCAACCGCCCGACGACGACCTGGTCGAGCTGCTGGACGGGGTGTGCGCGCACGTGGGCCGCTACATGGAGCGCCGCCGCGCCGAAGAGCTCACCGTCGCCCTGGCCGAGAGCCGCCGCCAGTTCGACCGGATCATCAACCAGCTCACCGACAAGGCCTGGACCGTCGAGGTCCGCCCCGACGGCACGGCCCGTCCGATCTACGTCAACACCGAGCACACCACCGTGTTCGGCGGACGGCTGCGCCTCGATCCCGACGACGACTTCATCGCCGTCATGCTGCGTTTCGTCCACCCCGACGACCACGACGCCTTCCGCGCCTACTGCGCCGAGCTCATCACCGGTGACCAGGCCCAGCTGGAGTACCGGCTCATCGGCCTGGACGGCGTCACCCGCTGGATCTGGAGCCGCGGTGCCCCCCGCCGCGAAGGGCAGCGGCTGCTGGTCGACGGCATCTCCAGCGACATCACCGAACGCCGCCAGATCGCCGAAGAGCGCGAACGCCTGCTCGATCAGCAGCGGCAGCAGATGGACCGGCTGCGACAGCTGGACGCGATGAAGGACGACCTGATGGCGATGGCCAGCCACGAGCTGCGCAACCCCATCGGGATCATCCGCAGCTACGCCGAGATGCTGGCAGAGGCCCCGGACCTGCCCGAGGAACACCGCACCTTCATCGAGGTCATCGACCGCAAGAGCGAGCACCTGCAGCACCTGGTCGACGACCTGCTGGACCTGGCCCGCCTGGACGCCGGCCGGGTGGTCGTGGACGCGCGCCCGATATGGCTGACCCGCCTGATCCGCCAGACCGTCGACGAACACCAGTCAGCAGCGGCGGCCAAGCGGATCACCCTGACGGCAGAGCTGACCCACCACCTGCACGTGCACGCCGACCCGGTCCGGTTGCGCCAGGTGCTGGACAACCTGCTGTCCAACGCGATCAAGTACACGCCCGACGGCGGCACCGTCACCGTCACCGCCGACCACGACACCGGCACGGGGGAAGGCCGACCGGACGGACACGAGCGGGACAGAGCGGTCCTGGTGACCGTCGCCGACACCGGCATCGGCATCCCGGCCGAGCAGTACGAGCAGCTGTTCACCCGGTTCTTCCGCGCCTCCACCGCGCGGGCGGCCGGGATCAAGGGCACCGGGCTGGGTCTGGCCATCACCAAGGCGATCGTGGAGGCGCACGGCGGCACCGTGACCGCCGCACCGGGTGAGGGCGGCGGCACCGTCTTCACCGTGCGGCTGCCGGCCGACCCGTCGGCACCGCAGCGAATCCACGAGGCGGGTACGCGCGGACGATGAGTCGCCGCCCTCGTGTCAGGACGTCGCGTGCGGAGCGGGTTCGGCCGTCGCACCGGCGTCGGCGGGCAGGGGGAAGAAGCGCTCACAGAAGAGCCCACCTGGAGGACAGCTCCTTGAGGATGACGTCCGTGGGGTGGTAGTCCGGATCGACCTGCAGCCACCATTCGGCGAAGGGCCCGGCGTACCGCTGGAACGCCGCCTCGTGGATCGGGGCGGCGTCCTGCGGCGGCGCCAGCCCGAAGTGCTCGTTCAGCCAGGCGAGGTACTCGTGGTGACCGTCGCTGTGGTCCTCCTCCTCGAGCTCGGCGCCGTCGAGGTGGGCGCCGTCGAGAGCCAGGAGCCGGAACAGGTCGCGCAGGTCGGACGCCTCGATGAAGATCTCGCCCTCGTCCCCGCAGAAGATGACCGGCAGGGTGGCCAGGTCCTCCCGGTCGTCACACCGCCACAGGGCGTAGAACGAACCGGAGCCGCAGGCCCGCGCGAAGGGGATCAGCCGCTCCTGGAACTCCGGGTCCTCGTGGCCGCTGACATAACGGAGGTCACCGTAGTCGATCAGCTCGAACTCGCCGGAGTAGGGTTTGCCCCCGAGCCGGTCCTGCAGTTCTTTGAGCAGGTTCAGCTCGGGAACGGGGGAGTACACGTCGCTCACAGGGCCTCCACATGCCGGTGTCCGGGCGGTCGCTCCCGGACCATCCGAGATCTCCTCCGCCGGTGCCGCGCCTCGTCCCGGACCCGCGGGACCCGGTACGGGACCGGAGAGAGGTTAGGCGCCGGTGCTGGGAAACGGCTTGCAGCTGTCTGGCACCGCGACGGAGCCGGCTGCGGTGGGTGTCGATGCCCCATCGGGGCGGCATCGGTCAGCGTGTCCAAGGTCCAGACCGCGGGTTCGGCCTCGTCATCGGCTTCCAGTTCGCCCCACGCGCGCCAGCGCAGCTTGCCCGGCGGGGTGCTCTCGGCCAGTGCGATGAGCGGCGAGCGCTCGGCCTGGGTGATGCGTGCGGCCGGTTCCGGGGCGGTCGCCGAGCCCGTCCAGGCTCTCGGTGCCTGCGCGGCGCAGGCGGCAGTGCACCGTCTCCGGATGACAGCCCACCTGGGAGGCGATGGCCGGGCCGGGCATCCCTTCCCAGCTCAGCATGATGATCTGAGCGTGTTGGATCCAGTCGCCGGGCGCGTGTCGGGCTCCGGCGAGCTTGCGGACCTGGCGTTCTTCCTGCCTGTCTCGCGGCGGGCGGGCGCGCAGCAGTTTCGGCATGCCTCATCCCTCCCTCCTGTGCAGGATGCCCCTGGTCATGATGGTTGGCCGGGGGCGATCACGATACGGATTGAGGAACGCAGCACAGGGCTGGCCGAAAGCGTACTCTCCCTTCATCCAGGAGCATTTTTCATCCTGAGTAGCGGTCCTCTTCGATGAGCTGCAGGACGAGGATGGCCTGGACGATCGCGGTGGCGCGGCGGGGGCAGCAGCGGAGCCGGACCAGTACCTTCCATGCCTTCAGGGTCGCGGCGGCGCGTTCGCCGATCGCCCGGATGCGGGCGTGGGAGCGGTTGACGGCCCTCTGGTGGCGCGACAGGCGCGGCCGGTGCCGGTGGCGCTTGAACGGGGTCCGGATCGTGCCGCCCGCACCCTGGTATCCCCGGTCGGCGAAGACCTGGACGCCGGCAATGGCGAGGGCGTCGATCAGGCCGGCCTGTCGGGCGGCGGTCAGATCGTGCACCGCGCCGGGCAGTGCGGGTGAGGCCCACACCAGGCGGCCGGCCGGATCGGCGAGGAACTGGATGTTGACCCCGTGCCGGTGGTGTTTGCCGGAGGAGTACGGCCTGTCGTCGGCGAGCCGGTCGATCGGCAGGAGCGTGCCGTCCAGGATGGCGTAGGCCAGGCGGGAGGCCTTGCCTGCGGCGGTGTGCACGTCGTCGGCCAGAGCGGCGACCAGGTCGACTGCCTCGCGCACGTACCGCCAGGCGGTGGTGGTGCCGATGGCGAACCCGCCGACCAAGCGGGCGTAGGTGTCGCCGCCCGCGTAGATGCGCCAGGACCAAGAGGGCTTGCTGCCCGGGGCCGAGGCGGCGCCAGCGGGAGCGCCGTTGGGCACGGTGGGCGCGGATCAGCTCAGCCAGGCGGACAAGGGTGCGGCCGGCAGCGGAATCGCGGCACGGTATGACAGCAACGAGGCTCCCGGTCGGGGCATCGGATCTTGGTCGACTGCTGTCTTACCGGGAGCCTCATCTCACCTCAACCCAGTTCCCCTTGCACCCACGCTGACCAGCGCCGGCAGGTTGAAAAGAGTTCCAGGTCACGTGGGTGTCCGCCGTGTCCCCGTCGTAGTTGTCGTCCAGAGCCTGACAATCGTCGAGGTCGATCTTCTTGTAGAAGCCCCCGTCGGGGGTGGCGGACGAGACGTTCGCCCTCGTGGCGGGGGCGGTACGGACCTGCATGGATGGCGGCGCCGCAGCCTGGGCCGCCTGGGGCTGCGCGAACAGATCGGCGACTCCGGCGGCTGTCAGCGGCCGCTGGTAGACCGCGACCTCGTCGATGCCTCCGACCATGGCCGCGCCGATCCGCAGCGGAGCCTGGGCGTCCCAAGCGGGGAAGGACAACTGCGCGATCCCGATCTGTGCACCATTCACGCGAAGAAAGCCGTGGCCCGTTTGAGGATGTCGACGTCCTCGCGCAGGCGGCGGTTCTCCTGCCGCAGCGCGGCCAACTCCTCGCGCTCGTCGCTGGTCAGCCCGTCACGTCGGCCGGTATCGACCTCGGCCTGGCGGATCCAGTCGCGCACCGCGGTCTCGGTCAGATCGAAGTCCTTGGCCACCTGGCCGATCGAACGGTCTCCGCGCCGGCACAGCTCGA